>JAFSWU010000059.1 GCA_017444365.1 Prevotella sp. | reverse complement strand
GGTAAGGCTCTTGTTGCTGCAGGACCGAAGCTTTAATCATTTTGATTAAAATACACGTTGACCTGCGACCCGCTTGGGCCGCAGGTCTTTTTTATTCCACTTTTTGCTGTTGCAGGAGGGGTACTTTGACCTAAATCAATAAAAAGGGCCATTCGCGCAACAGAAGCTCAAAATATTTGTAAGTTTGCAAAAAACGACATACCTTTGCACCGTGTTCAAGAGAGAACAACATCATTTAGGTTTTCATTAGGTTAGTAGTTTGATAGATTTTTAAGGTAAAGATTATGTTATTAGATTTTTTTGGTAACAAAAATCGACTAAAGGCCGGTGCGAGTGATTCGTATCGTCCTTTTTTTTGTGTTTTTCGTTCTTTTTTCTCCAAAGAAAACTTAAAAAACACTCGATTAAAGCATATTTTCCATAATAAACCATTAAAAATGAACGCTGTTTGAGGAATTCTGATTACTTTTGCAGTCAAATTATTAAATACGCGCGTAATATAATGAGAAGAATATATTCTTTTTTGCTGCTCATGGTGGCCACTTTGTCGCTTTCGTCGTGTCTGGATTCAGACACCACGTCGGGCGAAATCACCCTCTACGACGACACCGCAATCATCGGTTTCGGACTTGGAAGTCTGAATAGGAACATCTATGTGTATGCCACGACGACATCGTCAACAGGCGAAGACAGTACCTATCTCGACACCATGTACGTGCAGAAGATCAACTGCAGCAGCTATCATTTCACCATCGACCAGAACAACGCTTTGATCTACAACGTCGATTCCCTGCCTGCGGGACTTGACCTGAAGCACGTGGCCTGCTCGGCATCGGCCAAGAACGGAGGAACCGTGGTGCTCTACATCAAGCCGGAAACGGAAGACAGCGACAGCCTGTTCTATTTCACATCGGTTGACTCCGTCGATTTCACCATCCCGATGGAGGATATGGAGCTGCGCGCCTACAACGGCTACCAGAACGCCTACAAAGCATACAAGGTGAAAATCAACATGCACCAGCAGGATGGAGACGAGTTCGCATGGAAGAAGGTGACGGAGAACAGTACGTTAGGAGCACTCACCGATGTCAAGACCATCTGTACCGACAGCCGGGTCTTTGTATTCGGAAACCAAGGCGGCACCGGTGTCATCTACTATTCTGCCTTGAACGACGGCACCACCTGGCAGCAGGCCAACTCCAATATCAACATGCTCTTCCAGGCAGACATCGCCAGGAACGTGGCCGTGCTTGACAACCAACTCTACCTGTTGAACGGAACCGTGCTCCTTGCTTCTGCCGACGGCGAGAACTGGAAACAGATCAACACCGATGCCATCAGCACAATGGGCATCAAACAGCTCATTGGTGCCGCCAATGGCAAGCTGTATGCCTTCAGCCAACAAGGACTGGCATCATCAGCCGACGGAGAGAAGTGGACGGAGGAAGTGCTCGACGACAACAAGAAATGGCTGCCCACAGCCGATGTAACACTGTTAGAGAGAACGCTGCGCACCAATGCCGATGCCACCAACCTCATCCTGATAGGCAACCGCGACACCCTCGCCTACCCCAACGACCAGAACGCGGTTGTATGGAGCAAGATTGAAATCAAAGGCGAGACCAACAATACATGGAACTTCTATCCCTGCACAGAACAGGCAACAGGTGCGCCACACCTCGAGAACATGCAGGTGCTCAGCTACGGAAACAACCTGTACACCTTCGGAGGCAAGCACATCAATAGCGACAAGTACACCCCGTATGATCGGGTTTACGTGAGTTACGACGGTGGACTGGTGTGGAAAGCCGACACCACCTTCCAGTTGCCGAAGGAGATACACACAACCATTCCCGCATCGGTATCGGCAACCGTTGCTCCCGAGAATTTCGTCTGGATGATCGGTAGCCCCAACGGAGAAGTGTGGAGAGGACGCCTGAACAAGATGGCATGGAAGGAGGAAGAGAGGTAAGAGGTTCGAGATACGAGGTACGAGATATGAAGAAGTTGTTGCTGTTTGTCATCCTGTTGGGGGCTGTGACGCTCGCGCGGGCACAGTCTGACCCGGAATACCGCATGGAGATTGGTGCGGGAATCGGAACGATGGCCTATCAGGGAGACTTCAACACCAGCATCACCAAAGGCCAACGGCCCATCGCTTCGCTCCACCTCCGCTACAACTTCAACCCCTATACCGACATACACCTGTCGGGAACCTTCGGAAAAATCAAAGGGGCATCGGACGGGCTCAAGACCTACTACCCTGAATATCAGGAAGTAAAATACGAGTTCAACCGCACACTCGTTGATGTCAGCGCCACGTTTGAATACAACTTCTGGCCCTACGGCACCGGACGCGACTACAGAGGGGCCAAGCGGCTCACCCCCTACATCTTCGTAGGACTGGGCACCACATCGGCCAGCGGAGGAGACGGCAAAAGTGTCTTCACAGCCAACTTCCCCATCGGCGTGGGAGCAAAATACAAGATTGCCGACCGGCTCAACCTCGGCATACAGTGGGTGGCCCACTTCTCGCTCAGCGACGAGCTCGACGGGGTGAAAGACCCATATTACGTCAACAGCAAAGGAATATTCAAGAACACAGACGGCTACACCATGCTACAGGTATCACTCACCTACAGCTTCTGGGCAAAATGCAAAGTCTGTCACAATCAATACGAATAACAGCACTATGATACATATCGACAAGACACGAGTGCCGCAGCACATCGCCATCATCATGGACGGCAACGGACGCTGGGCAACAGAAAAAGGTTTGGAGCGCAACATGGGACACCAGGCTGGTGTGGAAACCGTTAGGCGTATCACCGCAGAGTGCGTACGGCTGGGCGTGAAGTACCTCACCCTCTACACCTTCTCTACCGAGAACTGGAACCGCCCCGCCGACGAGGTAGCAGCCCTGATGGGACTGGTGCTCAGCTCTTTGGAAGACGAGATCTTCATGAAGAACAACGTGCGATTCCGTGTTATCGGCGATATGGGCCGCCTCCCCGAGGCCGTGCGCCAGAAACTTGAGGAGACCATGGAGCATACAGCCAAGAACGATGCCATGACGATGGTGGTCGCACTGAGCTATTCCAGTCGGTGGGAAATAACAAAGGCCGTGCGCGACATCGTGGAAGAAGGCAACATCCGCCCGGAAGACATCACCGAGGAAACCGTGAGCCAGCATCTGGCAACGAACTTCATGCCCGACCCCGAACTGCTCATCCGCACAGGAGGCGAGTTGCGCATCTCCAACTATCTGCTCTGGCAGATTGCCTACTCCGAGCTGTACTTCTGCGACACCTACTGGCCCGACTTCAACGAAGAGCACCTGCACATGGCTATCGAAAGCTACCAGAGTCGCCAGCGCCGATTCGGCAAGACCGAAGCACAGGTGGAGGGGGAAGAGATGAAGGATGAAGGATGATTATACAACCATAGATGGATATGACATATATATATAATAAGGTGAAGACAGCCAACAAGACCGTAGCACTCATGGCGATGCTGCTACTACAGCTGCTGCTTGCACCAGACACATCGGCACAGGAAAAGATTGTGTACCCCGACATATCGTATGCGGGGTCGCCCCGCACGTGCATTCTGGGAGGAATCAACGTGTCCGGCATCGACGGCTATGAAGACTACCTCCTCACAGGCATCTCCGGTCTGGTCATCGGACAGACCCTTGAGGTTCCCGGCACCGACATCACCGATGCCACGAAACGCTATTGGAAACACGGACTCTTCTCTGACGTGAAGATCTCTGCCGACTCCATCGTGGGCAACAAGGTCTGGCTGCACGTATGGCTCACAGCCCTGCCCCGCGTATCTACCATCAACTACGTGGGTGTGAAGAAGAGTGAGCGCGAGGACCTTGAGAAGAAACTCGGTATCCTCAAGGGCGGACAGATCACCCAGAACATGATTGACCGCGCCAAGATTCTTGCCCGTCGCTATTTCGACGACAAAGGATTCAACAATGCCGACATCGACATCATGAAGCGTGAGGACATCACCGAGAAGAACCAGGTCATCCTCGATGTCATCATCGACAAGAAGTCGAAAACCAAGGTCCGCCACATCTATATCGAAGGCAACGAGAAGTTGAAAAGCCGTAAGATCAAAAACGGATTCTTCCGCAAAGGTGCCTTGAAGAAACTCAATGAGGCAGGAACGCTCGGTGGCTTCATGAGAGCCAAGAAGTTCACCCCCGAGCGCTATGAAGAAGCCAAGAACGGACTGCTCGACAGATACTATGAGCTGGGATACAGAGACGCCTACTTAGAGAAAGACAGCGTTTGGAGACACGATGAAAAGCATGTGAACGTGCTGTTCAGGGTTTACGAAGGACAGAAATACTACCTGCGCAACATCACGTGGGTGGGCAACACCGTCTATCCCACCGACTACCTCAGCCGACTGCTCGACATGAAGAAAGGCGATGTCTATAACCAGCGCCAGCTCAACAAGCGACTCTCAGAAGACGACGATGCCGTGGGCAACGAATACTGGAACAACGGTTATCTGTTCTATCGTCTCGACCCGACCGAGGTGAACATCGTGGGTGACTCCATCGACCTGGAGATGCGCATCTCAGAAGGTCCGCAGGCCCATATCAGCCGCGTGCGCATCAATGGTAACGACCGCCTCTACGAAAACGTCATCCGTCGTGAGTTGCGCACCAAGCCCGGCGACCTCTTCTCCAAAGACGCCCTCATGCGTACAGCACGCGAGTTGGCCTCCATGGGCCACTTCGACACCGAGCATCTTGAGCCCGACGTGAAACCCCATCCACAGGACGGAACAGTGGACATCAACTGGAACCTCCAGCAGAAGAGCAATGACCAGATTGAGTTCTCACTCGGTTGGGGACAGACGGGTGTCATCGGACGCGTGGGCTTGAAGCTCAACAACTTCTCAATGCGCAACCTGTTCAACAAGAACAAGGAGCACCGTGGCATCCTGCCCGTGGGCGATGGTGAGCAGCTCTCCATCGGCGCACAGACCAACGGTACCTACTACCAGTCATACAATGCCAGCTACTCCACAGGCTGGTTCGGAGGCAAGCGCCCCATACAGTTCAGCGTGGGTGCCTACTACTCCAAGCAGACCGACGTGTCGAGCAACTACTACAACAGCAGTTACTATAACAACTACTACAGCTACATGGCCGGCTATGGAACGAGCAGTTACTACAACATGGAGAACTACTACGACCCCGACAAGTATATCCAGATGTTCGGTGTATCCGTGGGATGGGGAAAACGCCTGCGCTGGCCCGACGACTTCTTCCACCTCTCGCTGCAGTTGGAATATCGCCGCTACATGCTGAAGAACTGGCGTTACTTCCTGATGAACAATGGTAACTCCAACAACATCAACCTGAGCATATCGCTCAACCGCTCGTCAACCGACAACAATCTCTATCCACGTAGCGGCTCTGAGTTCACGGCATCGGTAACCCTCACACCACCATGGTCACTGTGGGATAAGAAAGACTATGCAAACCTCGCCAACGACCCCAACTCTCCGAACTACTCCGATGAGCAACAGGAGAAGTACCGTTGGATTGAGTACCACAAATGGAAGTTCAAGGCACGCACCTTCACGGCCCTTACCAAAGGCTCCAAGTGCTTTGTGCTGATGACCCGCTTGGAGATGGGACTGCTCGGTTCATACAACAAAGACAAGAAGTCGCCCTTCGAAACCTATTACATGGGTGGTGACGGAATGAGCGGCTACTCAACGGGATACGCCGAAGAAACCATCGGACTGCGCGGTTACGAAAACGGTTCACTCACACCCTACTATTACGAGGGTTATGCCTACGACCGCTTTACCGTGGAGCTGCGCTATCCCTTCATGCTGGGCAACACCACCATCTATGGTTTGGGATTCATGGAAGCCGGTAACGCCTGGACGAAGACCACCAAGTTCAATCCCTTCGACATGAAGCGCTCGGCGGGTGTCGGTGTGCGCATCTTCCTCCCGATGGTTGGACTCATGGGTATCGACTACGCCTATGGTTTCGACAAGGTATTCGGAAACAAGGGCGGTGCCCAGTTCCACTTCATCCTCGGACAGGAGTTCTAATGTGGCCTACGGCCTAAATGAGTAATGAGAAATGAGTAATGAGTAATTATGATTAGTATGAAACGTTTTTTAATCTGCGCTTTCTGCGCCTTCTGCATGACCTTAACGGCATCGGCACAGAAGTTCGCGCTGCTCGACATGGAGTATATACTGAAGAACATCCCCGCCTATGAACGGGCCAACGAGCAGCTCAACCAGATCAGCAAGAAATGGCAGGCAGAGGTGGAGGCACTCAACACCGAGGCCGGAACCATGTATAAGAACTACCAGAACGAGGTGGTGTTCCTCTCTCAAGAACAAAAGAAAGCCAAGCAAGAGGCCATCATGCAGAAAGAAAAGGAAGCCAGCGACCTGAAACGCAAGTTCTTCGGACCAGAGGGTGAACTGTTCAAGAAGCGCGAGAGCCTCATGAGCCCCATTCAGGAAGAGATCTACAACACCGTGAAGGAGATTTCTGAGTTGCGCGGCTACAGCCTTGTCCTCGACCGTGCCAGCAACAGCGGTATCATCTTCGGCTCCCCAGCCATCGACATCAGTAACGAAGTGCTGCAGAAACTGGGATACTGAGGAATGAGAAATGAGGAATGAGAAATGTGGAATGAGGAATGTGGAATGACAAATTATAAATATTAAAAACAAAAAGAAGAAAATGAAAAAGATTATTATTGCTTTAATGCTTCTGGCTCCTATGACTATGTTCGCCCAGAAGTTTGGATGTGTAGATTATGATGCAGTTGCCACCAACCTGCCCGAATATGCCAAGGCACAGGGCGAGTTGCAGGCACTCGCCAAACAGTATGAGAACGAACTGAAGGCTATGAACGACGAGTTCCAGCGCAAGTACGAAGAGTATGACAAGACCAAGTCAACCATGAACGATACCAAGCGTCAGGAAGTTGAACAGAGCCTCACCGAGCTCAACACTCGCATCCAGGAAGCTTACCAGACCAACCAGCAGGAGCTGCAGAAGAAACAGCAGGAACTGCTGAATCCCATCCAGGGCAAGGTGGCTCAGGCCATTGAGAACGTGGGCAAGAACGGTCAGTACGTATATATCATGATCAAGGGTTCACTCCCCTATATCAGCACCACCCTGTGCGATGACGTGACAGAGGCCTGCAAGACCGAAGTGCTGAAGATCAAGTAATAAAAAGCCCCCTCTTACTCCCCCAAGGGAGACCCTTGAAGGGGAAAGGAAAAAAAGTAAAAAGGTAAAAAAGTAAAATGATGAAAAGAGCAAGCATAACAAGCAAGGTGAAAGGTGCGGTAAAATGGTTTTTACCTTTTTACCTTTTTACCTTTTTACCTTTATCCATGAATGCGCAAGACAACGCCGAAACTGGGGAAGAGCCAGAGGTTGTTATCGAAGAAGCCGAGCCACTGAAGTTCGGTTACCTTAGCTACAGTGCCGCGCTCCAGCAGATGCCGCAATATGCCATTGCGAAGCGCAACATTGAAGACCTGCGTATCAAATACGACGCAGAGACCAAGCGTAGCGAGAATGAGTTCAACGAAAAGTACGAGGCATTCCTCGAAGGACAGCACGACTTTGCCCCCTCCATCCTGCGCAAGCGACAAGCTGAGCTACAGGACATGATGGAGAAGAATATTGCCTTCAAGGAAGAGTCTCAGCGTCTGCTTGCCCAAGCCGAGGAAGCGGCTATGGTACCCGTCAGGGAAGAGCTGGCTAAGCTTCTCAGCACCATTGGCAAAGAAAGAGGATACGCATTCATTCTCAACACCGACAACAACGCCCTGCCCTTCATCAACAATGCCATGGGCGAAGACATCATGCCAATATGCTTCCCACCGCAGCAGGACCAATAGGAGTCTTTGATTCAGGCTACGGCGGACTGACCATCCTGGATGGTATCCGTCGCCTGCTCCCCGAGTACGACTATCTGTACCTCGGTGACAATGCACGTGCGCCTTACGGAGCCCGTTCTTTTGATGTGGTCTATGAGTTCACTCGTCAAGCTGTTGTACGCATGTTCGAGATGGGCTGCCACCTTGTCATCCTCGGCTGTAACACAGCCTCTGCCAAGGCTTTGCGCAGCATTCAACAGAACGACCTCCCCCACATCGACCCGCGCCGACGTGTGCTCGGCATCATCCGCCCCACTGCAGAGATTATCGGCTCCCTTACAAATAACAAGCACGTTGGCCTGCTCGCCACGGAAGGCACCATCAAGAGCGAGAGCTACACACTTGAGATTCAGAAGTTCGACCCTGAAATACAGGTTTCGGGAGTGGCATGTCCCTTCTGGGTGCCACTCGTTGAATACAACGAAGCCGACAGTCCGGGTGCAGACTATTTCGTCAAGAAGCGAATCGACCAGCTCTTAGAGCTCGACCCTCAGATTGATGCCGTCATCCTCGGCTGCACCCACTATCCCCTGCTCATGCCGAAGATCAAGAAGTATATGCCTTCTCATATACGCATTATTCCCCAAGGCAACTATGTGGCAGAAAGCTTGAAGAATTATCTGGAGCGCCATTCCCAAATTGAGCAGCTCTGCTCCAAAGGCGGCACCACCCGTTACTACACCACCGAGAACCCCGATAAGTTCAAGGAGTCGGCACAAACCTTCCTCCATGAACCCATCGAGGTCGAAAGCATCGCACTCGGCAACTACCTGTAAGCAATAACCCTGACGTCAGTCATCCCCATACATAACACTGGCGAGTTTCATTCCTCGACAGAGAAGTCGAGCTGTCGCTTCTCAAGGTTCGCTTTCTCCACACGAATGCGGATGGGGTCGCCAAGCTGGTAGCGGTTGTGATGGCGACGACCGACGAGGCAGTAGTTTTTCTCGTCATAGTCGTAGTAGTCGCCCTGCAGGTCGCGCAGGGGAACGAATCCCTCGCAGTGGTTCTCGTCAATCTCGCAATAGATGCCATAGCTCTGTATGCCGCTGATATGGGCATCGAACACCTCCCCGATCTTATCACCCATGAACTCCACCATCTTATATTTTATAGAGTCGCGCTCGGCATTGGCTGCAATCTGCTCCATGTCGCTGGAGTGCTCACAGAGTTCCTCGTAATAGTGCTGGTTGGCACTGGGCTCACCCTGTTCATAGCGAGTGAGCAGTCGGTGAACCATCGTGTCGGGATAGCGTCGGATGGGACTGGTGAAGTGAGTATAATAGTCGAAGGCCAGTCCGAAGTGTCCGATGTTGTGCGTAGAGTACTTTGCCTTCATCATGGCGCGCAGGGCAACAGTCTGGATGAGCTTCTGCTCATTGTGTCCCTCTACGTCAGCCATGAGCTTGTTGAGGGAGCGGGCTGTCTCGCCCTTCGTACTGGTGGTCTTCAGCTTATAACCGAACTTCACGATGAACTCACGCAGCGTCTCCAACTTCTGCGGGTCTGGGTTGTCGTGTACACGATAAGGTAAGGTCTTGGCTTTCTTTCCCCGCTTCACCTTGCCCACATGCTCTGCCACCGTGCGGTTGGCCAGCAGCATGAACTCCTCAATGAGTTTGTTGGCATCCTGTGAGCGTTTGAAATAGCAGCGTATCGGTTTTCCTTTTTCGTCAACATCGAAGTGAAGCTCCTCACTATCGAAGTTGATGGCTCCGTTCTTGAAGCGCCGCTCACGCAGTTTCTTCGCCAGACGGTCGAGGGCCAGCAACTGCTCACTGTTCTCACCCTTCCCGTCCTCAATCACCTTCTGCACCTCCTCATAGGCATAGCGCCGGTTGGAGCGAATCACCGTATGCACAATCCGATAGTTCTGTACTTCGGCCTCATCGTTCAAGGTGAAGATGACGCTATAGGCAAGTTTATCTTCATCGGGACGGAGCGAGCACACGTAGTTACATAGATGTTCGGGGAGCATCGGGATGGTGCGGTCAACAAGATAGACACTCGTTGCCCTTCGCTGGGCCTCCTTGTCGATGATAGAACCCTCGGTGACATAATGGCTCACATCGGCAATGTGGACACCGACTTCATATAAGGAGTTCGAGGAGTTCGAGGAGTTCAAGGAGCGGATTGACAGGGCATCGTCGAAGTCCTTGGCATCCCGCGGGTCGATGGTGCAGGTGAAGACAGCGCGGAAGTCCTCACGCTCCTCAAGGTCTTTTTTCGTCACCTCACCGGATATGCGGTTGGCTGCCTCCTCCACCTCTTTCGGATAGGTGTAGGGCAGTTGGTACTGCGCAAGGATGGCGTGCATCTCGGCATTGTTCTCTCCCGTTGGTCCGAGCACGTCAACCACCTCGCCAATCATGTTCTTGTGGTCGGCATCGGGCCACTGGATGACGCGCACCACAGCCTTGTCGTCGGTCTTGCCGCCCTTGAGCTTACGGCGCGGGATGATGATGTCCTGCACGAAGAGGTTGTCCTGTGTGACGAGGAATGCCATGTCGTCTTCAACAACCAGTCTGCCAACGAAGGTCTCCTTGGCCCGCTTAAGGATTTCGGTGACCTGTGCCTCCTTGATGTGGTTGCGACGGCGCGCCAGGAAGGTGAACCGCACTCGGTCGCCATGGAAGGCATAGAGCGAATTGCGCTCTGAGACGAATACCGGCGTGCCACCTCCGTCGGGGACGATGGAGTTCTTGCCGTTGGACTTACGTACAAAGGTGCCCTCCTGTTCCTGGATGCTGGTGTTCAGACGATAAGAGGAGTCGGTGACTCGGGCAAGGAAATCGTCCCATGCCATTTCCTCCATGATGTCGATAGCGAGCATCTTCTGGGGATGGGTCTTCAGTTTGAGTTCCCTGAAGATCTCCTTGAAAGAGAATGTCTTTCCCGGATTGTTGCGAAAGAATGCCTGAAGGATTTCGGCCAACTGATTCTTGGTAACACGCTTTCCGCCTTTCTTCTGTTTTGCCATAGCTGTAAGATTGATTATTCCTCTGCAAATTTACAAAATAATTCATAATTCATCATTCATCATTCATTATTTTTTTTTACCTTTGTCGCCGAATGGAGACAAAGATATTAGTAACAGGTGCCAGCGGCTTCATCGGCAGCTTTGTTGTAGAGGAAGCCCTGCGGCGTGGCATGCAGGTTTGGGCGGGGGTTCGCAAGAGCAGTTCCCGCCAGTTCCTGCAGGATGAGCGCATCCGTTTCTTAGAGTTGGACTTCGGTTCCCGCGAGCAGTTGGTGGAACAGCTCCGCGAGCACGACTTCGACTATATCGTGCATGCAGCCGGTGTGACGAAATGTCTGCACCAGGAGGACTTCTACCGTGTCAATACGCAGGGCACACGCAACTTCGTGGATGCCCTGATAGAGGTGGGGATGCCCGTGAAGCGCTTTGTCTTCATCAGTTCGCTCAGCGTCTTCGGTCCCATCCGAGAGGGTCAGCCCTACGAGGAGATCACCGAGAATGACCACCCGCAGCCAAATACGGCCTATGGCAAGAGCAAGCTCGAAGCGGAACGCTATTTAGACTCCGTGGGGAGCCAGCTGCCCTTCATCATCCTGCGGCCGACAGGAGTCTATGGTCCCCGTGAACGCGACTACTTCCTCATGGCGAAGAGCATTCAGGGACATACCGACTTTGCCGTGGGCTTCAGCCGTCAGGACATCACCTTCGTCTATGTGAGCGATGTGGTGCAGGCGGTCTTCCTGGCTTTCAACCATGGTATGAACGGACGGAAATACTTCCTGAGCGACGGGCAGGTATATCGTTCAACGGCCTTCAGCAACTACATACACGACGAGCTGGGGCGTCCGTGGTGGATACGCATCACCGCACCGATATGGGTTCTGCGCATCGTGACGCTCTGTGGTGAGCACATCGGGCGATGGAAGGGACGCGTGTCGGCCCTGAACAACGACAAATATCACATCCTGCGACAGCGCAACTGGCGCTGCAACATTGAACCTGCCATTGACGAACTGGGCTTCCGCCCGCAGGTGGAACTGGCAGAAGGGGTGCGCCGCACCATTGCATGGTATAAGGAAAACAACTGGCTATGAAGAAGACAAACATTCTGAAACAGCTTTTCGAGATTGAGAAGAAACCCGTGAAGGGACTCATGGCATACGAATGGGTGGTGTTGGGCTATTTGGTGCTGACACTCCTGCTCATTCTGTTCACCTACACCAAACTGCAGTTCCCCGAGGAGATGATCTGGGGACGACTGCGCATTGCCGCTATCACCATCGCCCTGTGGGGAGTGTACCGGCTGATACCCTGCCGGCTCACACGATTGGTACGTGTGGTGGTGCAGATGGCACTCTTGGCATGGTGGTATCCTGACACATACGAGCTGAACCGGCTCTTCCCGAACCTCGACCACGTGTTCGCCACCTGGGAGCAACAGTTCTTCGGTATGCAGCCCGCCTTGGTGCTCGCCTCACAGTATCCGCAAGCCGTGGTGAGCGAGCTGATGTGCTTGGGCTACGCCTCCTACTACCCCTTGATGGCAGTGGTGCTACTGTATTATTTCTTCAAGCGCAACAACGAGTTTGAACGGGCTGCCTATATCCTGCTCGGCGCGTTCTTCATCTACTACGTCATCTTCGTATTCCTACCCGTAGCCGGTCCGCAGTACTACTATCTTGCTGCCGGCATCGACAACATTGCAAAGGGTGTGTTCCCCAATGTGGGCGACTATTTCAACACCCATCAGGAAGCACTCGCCGTGCCAGGATGGAAAGAGGGATTCTTCTACCACATGGTGGAGGACGCACATGCCGCGGGGGAACGTCCCACGGCTGCCTTCCCCTCATCACACGTTGGTATCACCACCGTTCTGCTCTGTCTTGCCGCCCAAACAAAGTCCTGGCGACTGACGGCATTCATCATTCCGTTCTTTGTGCTGATGTTCGCCGCTACGGTCTATATCCAGGCCCACTATCTCATCGATGCAATTGCAGGAATCATCACGGGCTTGCTCTTCTACTTCCTCCTGCTTCTCACGAAACGAAAGTAGTCTCATTCCACATTCCACACTCCACATTCCACATTCCAATGGAAAAGAAAAGAATTCTACTGGTCAACGACATAGCCGGCTACGGCAAGGTAGGCATGGGAGCCATGCTGCCGGTGCTCTCCTATCTGGGGCATCCCGTCTTCAGCCTGCCCACAGCCCTGGTATCCAACACGCTCAACTACGGCAAGTTCAACATCATGGACACCACCGACTACATCCGTGGCACGCTGCCTATCTGGAAGGAGCTCGGTTTCTCCTTCGATGCCATCTGCACGGGACTGATGTTCAGCGACGAACAGGCCAAGCTGGTGGCCCGCTATTGTCAGGAACAAGCCGAGCGGGACACCGTGGTCTTTGTAGATCCCATCATGGGCGACGGCGGCAAGCTGTATAACGGTATCACGCAGAAGCAGGTGGAGCTGATGCGCGAAATGGTGGGCGTGGCCCATCTCACCTTCCCCAACTACACGGAGGCCTGCTACCTCACCGATACCCCCTTCCGCCCCGAAGGGCTGACATGGGAAGAGACACCCGCATTGATTGACAAGATGAGGGCACTGGGATGCAAATCGGTGCTTATCACCAGCTGTGTCATCAACGGACAGAACAGCGTGGCGGGCTACAACCACGTCAACGGACAGTACTTCCACCTGGAATACGAAGAGATTCCAGGACTTTTCCATGGTACCGGCGACCTGTTCTCAGCCGTGCTCATTGCCCACCTGTTGGAGGGACAGCCACTGAAAGAGTCCACCCGCACCGCCATGGACACCGTCTATCGGCTATTGGAACTCAACAAGGATATGGAAGACCGCCATTGCGGTATCCTGATTGAGCGATACCTGCACTTGTTGAATGCATAATTTATAATGCATAATGCATAATGTGATATTTCACTGATGATTAGTTTCTGGAGCCGACTGTTTGATCTGATCTGTCCACGGGCATGTGTGGTCTGCGGACGGCGACTTTCCATTCAGGAAGACACCATCTGCCTGTGTTGTCTCCTTGACCTGCCTCGCACCAACTGCTTCGAGGACTTTCTCGACAACGACGTGGCACGTGTCTTCTGGGGGCGCATTCCCATTGAACGGGCGGCATCTTTCTATTACTATACCCCACAGTCGGAAGCGAGTCGGATGATCTATCAGCTGAAATACCACGATCACCCGGAAATCGGCACCACGTTGGGTCGCATCTTTGCTCGCGAACTCCTTCCACAACTTTTCTTCCAAGGCATGGATGCCATCATACCCGTGCCGTTGGCCAAGAAGCGACAGCGACAACGAGGCTACAACCAGAGTGCCGCCATTGCGCAGGGCATCAGCGAGGAGACAGGACTGCCCCTCATCACCCATGCCATCGAGCGCATCAGCTTCAGCCAAAGCCAAACGACGAAGCAACGGTGGGATCGCAACGAGAACGTTGAGCAGGCCTTCCGACTGAAGGATGCCCAAGCCGTCAGCGGACGGCACATCCTGCTTGTCGATGACATCATCACCACCGGCGCAACACTTTGTGCCTGTGCCAAGGAATTGCTTCAAGCACCCGATGTGCAGGTGAGCGTGCTCAGCATCGGATTCACCAAGTCATAGGAAAACAGAACGAAAAACATTACTTTTCTCTTCATTCTCTTTCCCTTCCGAATAATTATTGCTAATTTTGCAGGCGTAAATTCGAATTTATAGTTTATCAAGATGAATATTGAAATGCAGATAACGGCAAGTGTGATGGCTGCCGTGAAAGAACTGTATGGGCAGGAAGTGGCTGCCCAGCAAGTGCAGTTACAGAAGACAAGAAGTGGATTCGAGGGACATCTCACACTCGTGGTGTTCCCCTTCCTGAAGATATCGAAGAAGAAGCCCGAGGACACGGCGCAGGAGCTGGGCAGCTATCTCGCACAACATTGCGAGGCAGTGGCCGACTTCAACGTGGTGAAAGGATTCCTCAATCTGGTTGTGTCTCCGCAGGCATGGCTGCAGCTGCTCGCCGACATCGATGCCGACGTGTACTTCGGCATGAGGCAGGCCACCGACGAGAGTCCGCTGGTGATGATCGAGTACTCCAGTCCCAACACCAATAAGCCCCTGCACCTCGGACATGTGCGCAACAACCTGCTCGGCTGGTCGCTGGCCAAAATTATGGAGGCCAACGGCAACCGCGTGGTGAAGACCAATATCGTCAACGACCGCGGCATCCACATCTGTAAGTCGATGCTTGCCTGGCTGAAGTACGGCAACGGCGAGACCCCCGAGTCGAGCGGCAAGAAGGGCGACCACCTCATCGGCGACTACTACGTAGCCTTCGACAAGCACTACCGCGAGGAAGTGAAGGCATTCCAGGCTCAGTATGAAGCTGAGGGCATGGAGGCAGAGGCC
>JAFSWU010000058.1 GCA_017444365.1 Prevotella sp. | reverse complement strand
TGCCTTAGCGCTTCATGAGTTCAAAGGCAATAACGTACACGACAAAGAGCCGGGCATCATCACCATCAAGGAACGACACACGCTCTGGAACGCCAAGTTTCTTTCGATGACCCAACGGCCATAAGCCTTTATAGGAATAGTTCAGATTAAATTTAGAGGAAAACAACATGAAAGAATATAAATATACCATTGACGGTAAAGAGTACAAAGTGACTATCGGCGAGATTGTAGAGAATATCGCTACGGTCACCGTGAATGACGAAGAGTTCAAGGTGGAGATGGAAGCCGAGGAAGAGCCCAAGAAGCAGAAGGTTGTTCTGGGCAAACCGGCTCAGGAACCCAGCGAAGGCGAAGCAACGCCCGCAGCAAATGTCAATACCGGCAACGCTGTAAAAGCCCCCCTGCCTGGTGTCATCACATCGATTGAGGTGGCAGTAGGACAAGAGGTGAAAGCCGGCGACACCGTCGTTGTGCTCGAAGCTATGAAGATGGCCAACAACATCGAAGCCGATAAAGACGGAAAGGTAACAGCCATCTGCGTCAAGCAGGGTGAGAACGTTCTCGAGGATGCACCTCTGGTCGTAATAGAATAAAATTGTAAAGCATAACTCCAAATAGAATCATGGCAAAGAAAATATTGTTCATCAATCAGGAAATCAGCCCTTATGTTCCCGACACACAGATGTCGCTCTTAGGTAAGGATCTGCCCTTGAACATTCAGGAAGCAGGACACGAAATCCGTACATTCATGCCCAAATGGGGAAACATCAACGAGCGTCGCGGACAGCTGCATGAAGTACAGCGCCTTTCAGGAATGAACCTGATTATCGATGATACCGACCATCCTATTATTATTAAGGTGGCATCTATTCCTGCCACTAGGATTTCGGTTTACTTCATTGATAATGACGATTACTTCATGAAACGGCAGATGAGTGTGGACGAGGCAGGTGAGGAATACCCCGACAATGGTGAACGAGCAATCTTCTTTGCACGCGGTGTGCTTGAAACTGTCAAGAAGATGCGATGGGCTCCCGACATCGTTCATTGTCAAGGATGGATGAGTGCCGTTGTACCTTTTTATATTAAGAAGGCTTACCACGAGGAGCCCTCGTTTGCTAACTCGAAGGTCATCACCTCGCTCTATGGCAACGACCTGAAGAACGAGCTTGGTGAGAACTTCAAGCACTGCCTTCCGTTCAGAGAGGCTTCTGCCGACTTGATTCAGGGATACAAGGAGAACTTCGACTTCGTGGAATTATGCAAACTGGCCATCGACTTCAGCGACGGTATCGTCGAAGCTTCAAGCAATGTCAACAAAGAACTCATGAAGTATGCAAAGGCCAAGAAGCTCCCCATCTTGAAGAATCCTGGTGAGGACTTCGACGATGCTTATCAGGAGTTCTACAACAAGATCTATCCTGATGAATAAGTCTGCGGCATAGCCGATAACGATTCATCATCAAGTTAACGAAGACTACTCTTATGACAACAAACTTTGTACGTTCAATACTCAAATCAAGTCGCTTCACATGGGGCGGCTTCTTGGTGGCTATGCTTATGATGGTTGCCTGCGATGACACCACGGCAGATCTGGGTACTTCCTTGATTGGACAAACCGACAATATGATTATCTCGACAGATACGTTCCGCGTGGCCACACGTTCATACGTTGTCGATTCCGTCTATGCTCGCAGTACCATTGGATACTTAGGTAAAGTCAGAGACCCGGAAACAGGCGGATACGTCGTTGGCGACTTCATGACACAGTTCCACATCTTTGAAGACTTTGAATTCCCCGCTGCCGATAGCATCAAGAGCAGGGAGAACGGAGAGATTATCGCCGACTCCTGTGAGCTGCGACTCTACTTCAAAAGTCTCTTCGGCGATTCGCTGACAACGATGAAAATGACTGCTATGGAGATGGGAACGGCCATGAACGAGGGAACGGTTTACTATTCGAACTTCGATCCGGAAAAAGAGGGCTGGATCAGAGAGGACGGCATCAAGGTTGACAAAGCCTATACGCTCACTGGCAGCAACATCCGAATCCAGCTCAACGACTCATGCTGGGATAAAGAGGGAAACGGGTATAAGAACTATGGAACATACATTCTTCAATCGTTCTATAAACATCCGGAATACTTCAAGAACTCATACAACTTCACCAACAATGTGGTACCTGGCTTCTATTTCAAGAATGTGGCAGGTCTGGGCAATATGGCCTACATCAACATGGTGCAGCTGAATGTGTACTTCAACTATGCTGAGGAGGACACAATCTATGAAGGTGTAACCACATTCGCAGGAACCGAAGAGGTGCTCCAGGCAACCCGCATCACCAACGACAAGCGTGTGATCAAGACCCTGGCAGAAACAGATACCTGCACGTTTATCAAGTCGCCGGCTGGAATCTTCACGGAATTGGAGTTGCCAGTTGACTCCATCCTTGCAGGAAGACCTGGTACGGTGGAAAGTCACGAGAAAGACTCCATCAACCTGGCAAAGCTGGTTCTTCAATGTATGAACAACAACACCGACAGCAAGTATGCGCTTCCTGCTCCCAAACGTCTGCTGATGCTTCCCGTTGACAGCTTGTCCTCGTTCTTCGAGAACGGACAAATCATCGACTATCGCACATCTTTCCTGTCAGCAGCCTCTACGTCTTCATCGTCCACAACCACGGCATCGCTCAGCACATTCACGTTCAACAATATCAACGGACTCATCACGGCGATGGATGCCAACCGCAGCTCCAAGAACTGGAACAAGGTGTTGCTCATTCCCGTGACAGTTACTACGAACAGCTCAAATCAAATCACAAGCGTTACTCATGATATGTCGCTGACAAGCACGAAGCTGGTTCGAGGCTATGATTATGATGATCCTTCTGAAGCGGCTAAAGCGCATGCTCCCGTCAAGATTAGCGTTGTCTATAGCAGATTCAAATAAGTATGGCCGACAATTTTCTTGAGGTTCACTACCAGGAGTACGAAGCCAAGAAAGAAGCTTGGCTGAGAAAGCGTAAGCATCTGCCTAAGCAAAAGGCTCGGCAAATCAGTAAGCCCGACGACGAAGCACTATAGTAAAATTGATTCCCGATACCTTCGAGTCCTTTTCAATAGAGGCTTGGGTATCGGGAACTTTTTTTGTTGTACAGAGAAGCGTTGTCTGATACAAAGGGAAGCGTTGCTTTGAATGCTAACCGACAATGGTGTATTTGGCAAACTTCAGAAGCAGCTGTTTTGTTCCTGTGTTTCTGAACTCAACGGTTGCCTTCGTGTTCTCGCCTGTTCCTTCCACCTTGATAACGGTTCCTATGCCGAAGCGCTGATGTTCAATCACGTTCCCCTCGTGCAACGGAGCAGAAGAGCCGCTTGAAGAAACAGAAGAGCCGCTTGAAGAAACAGAACTGCCGCTTGAAGAAACAGAACTGCCGCTTGAAGAAACAGAACTGCCGCTTGAAGCAACAGGAGTTCTCAAACGACGGAAGTTGCCTTCAGCTTGCGCGAGTTGTCTCTTGAAACTCTCAGAGAAGGGATCTACAGGCGGCTCCGGCTGGTGATAGGACGTAATCTTGGGCTTCATGTCGGCACGGAACTGAGTTGCCACAGGACGGGAGTTCTGCATTCGCGAGCCAAAGGAGGATGAGCCATAGCTCTGATGCTGCCCCATCTCTCTGTAGGAGTCTTCCCCTTCAATAACCAGCAAGGAGGGGTCGATGTCTTTCAGAAAACGGCTTGGGGTTCCAAACTCCATCTTCCCATATCTCCAGCGGCTCTTGGCGCAGGTCAAGATGCAATGTTTCTCGGCTCGCGTGATGGCCACATATAGCAGTCGGCGTTCCTCTTCCAATCCGCGAAGCGTATCAGATGACATGGGGCTGGGGAAAATATTCTCTTCCATTCCGACGATAAACACCGTCGGAAATTCCAGTCCTTTGGCTGCATGAATGGTCATCAGCGCCACCCTACTCGATTCGCTGTCGTCGCTGTCGAGGTCGGTCAGAAGCGAAACCTCCTGTAGGAAGTCAGGCAGGAACACCTCGTTCAGAAGTCCTTCCTCGCGCCGTCCCTCCACAAACTCCTGCAAGCTGTTGAGCAGTTCCTCCAGGTTCTCCTGCCGCGAAAGGCTTTCCGTATCGTTGCTGGCAAAGAGGTCGGCCAAGATGCCGCTCACCTTGATGATTTCCTTACCCAGTTCGTAGGCATCCACCACCGTCATTTTCTCGATAAACGACAGTATCATCTGCCTGAACAGATTCAGCTTCGATACGGTTCCGCTGTTGACGTTCAACCCATACTGCTGAGGATGTCCGATGACCTCCCAGAAGCTTACTCCGCCCGACTGTGCGCAGTCGGCAATCTTCTGCACAGTAGTGTTGCCGATGCCTCTTGCCGGATAGTTGATGATGCGCTTGAAAGCCTCTTCATCATGGGGATTCCCCACAAGTCGGAAATAGGCGATGATGTCCTTGATTTCCTTTCTCTGATAGAAGCTCAGTCCTCCGTAGATGCGGTAGGGAATGGCTTGTCTGCGCATTTCCTCCTCAAAGGAACGGCTCTGCGAATTGGTTATGTAGAGAATAGCGAAGTTGTTGTAGTCGCCGCCCTCCTGTCTTTTGATTCGCTTGATGTCCTTGCAGACAACACTTGCCTCTTCCTTGTCGGAATAGACATTCTTCAGCGTCAGCTTGTCGCCTTCGTCGTTGCGGCTATACACATCTTTTTCAATCTGTCTGCCGTTCTTCTTGATCAAGCTGTTGGCAGCCTTTACGATTCGCTGCGTAGAGCGATAGTTCTGTTCGAGCTTGAAGAGTTTCGCACCCTTGTAGATGTGCTGGAAGTCGAGAATATTGTCGATGTTCGCCCCTCGGAAGGCATAGATGCTCTGCGCGTCATCGCCCACTACACACACATGCTTGTGTTCTCCTGCGAGTTGCAGCACGATTTGCTGCTGTGCGAAGTTCGTGTCCTGGTACTCGTCCACAAGGATATATCCGAATCGCTGCGCATATTTCTTCCTCACCTCATCCTTCAGAAACAGCTGATAGGTGTTCACGAGCAGGTCGTCGAAGTCCATTGCGTTGGCTTTCTGGCAGCGTTGCTCGTAAGCCAGGAATATTTTCCAGATGGCTGGCATGCGGTCGCGGCTGTCGCGGTCGGTCGCCTCCAGGTCTTCGGCATAGCGTTGTGCGGAAATCAACCTGTTCTTCGCCATCGATATGCGGTTGTGAACGGCAGCCGGCTTGTATGTTTTGTCATCAAGTTCCATTTCCTTCAGGATAGACTTGATGAGAGAGCGTGAGTCGGATTCGTCGTAGATGGTGAAATTGCTGTTGTACCCTATCTGTTCAGCCTCCATTCGCAGGATACGTGCAAACACCGAGTGGAATGTTCCCATGTAGAGACGTTGTGCCATCTCGTCGCCCACCAGTCGGCCGATGCGCGATTTCATTTCCTTCGCCGCCTTGTTGGTAAAGGTGAGCGCCAGGATGTTCCAGGGTTTCATTCCCATCGTGAGCAGATAGGCAATCTTATAGGTCAGCACCCGTGTTTTCCCCGATCCGGCTCCTGCTATGACGAGTTGGGGGCCTTCACAGTATTCTACTGCCTGACGCTGGCTGTCGTTCAGCTGATTTAAAAGTTCTTCGCGATTCATTTCTTCGACTTCTTATATACTCCTCCTTTTACTGTTTCTGGGTCAAATTCCTCTCCTTCTTTGGGGAAGGTGGGGATATATCTCATCTCGCGTTGTATTCTGCTTTGGCGTTTCAACATGTAGTTGCTGGGCGACTTCGAACTATAGACGCGCGGATTGGGCAACGTCGCCGCTATCAGGGCGCAATCGGCTCGCGAGAGCTCCGATGCGTCTTTTCCAAAGTGATGCTTTGCCACCGCCGCCACGCCGTATATCCCCTCGCCCATCTCTATCGAGTTGAGGTAAACCTCCATGATGCGCTGTTTCGACCACATGAGTTCGATGAGGGCCGTGAAATACACCTCGAATCCCTTTCTCATCCACGAGCGACCTGGCCACAGGAAAACATTCTTGGCCGTTTGTTGCGAGATGGTACTGGCTCCGTGTTTGCGTTTGCTCTTCATATTGTGTGCGGCAGCCTTCTCTATCGCCTCGAAGTCGAATCCGTGATGCAGCAGGAAACGTCCGTCTTCGCTTGCCATCACAGCCACAGGCATGTGGGGCGACATCTTGTCGAGCGGTATCCAATGATGGTGGAGCTTCAACGACTCGCCCGCCTTCACCTGTTCCGCGCAGCGGATGAGCATGAGAGGGGTGATATAGACAGGAACGAAACGATAGGCAACCACCGCCAGGATGGTTGAAGCAAAGAAGAGCGCGAGTGCCCATCGAATCACTTTTCGAACAATTTTCATCTTTCTGGAAACAGCGTCTTAAGAATTGGTGTTGAGGTTTCTATTTCCCCGTTTTATAAAAGCAATGCTCTTGGGTTGTCAAAGCAATGCTTTTAGGTGCTCAAAGCAATGCTTTTAGGTGCTCAAAGCAATGCTTTTAGGAGCTCAAAGCTATGCTCTTAGGAGCTCGAAGCTATGCTTTTGCAAACATAGGATTCTGTTTGAGGGTTTCTATTGCACAAACGGGCAAAAAAAGAGGGTGCGCCATCATCCGACACACCCTCTCTGTAAACGTTTGGATTACTGCAATGTTCCGTTGTTGGCAGCATTGATCATAGCCTCACTTGCATAGAGGTAAACCTCCACGCGGCGGTTCTGCTGCTGACCGGCAGCGGTAGAGTTGTCGGCAACGGGGTTGGCTTCTCCGAGACCCTCAACAGACTTCACCTGTGCTGCACTCACGCCCTGAGAGAGCAGATAGTTCTGAACGCTTTGTGCGCGCTGAAGCGAAAGAGCCTGGTTCTTCTGTGCGCTCTGCTCGGCAGTTGAGTTTTTCCATCCCTGGTTGTCGGTGTAGCCCTGAATGGCCACGTCGGCATCAGAATACTGCTTCAGCACATTGGCAAACTGAGTCAGCGAGTTCTTGGCAGAAGCTGCGAGTGTAGAGCTACCAGTTGTGAAGAGGATACCCGAGTCGAAGGAAACCTTCACAGCAGAAAGTCCGTTAGCGTCAGTCACCTGCTCAACCTTTGCATTCTGCACCTGTGCGGCAGCAGCGGCAGCCTTGTCCATCTTCTTGCCAATCAGCACGCCGGCACCTGTACCAACAGCCATACCGATAGCTGCGCCAAGAGCTGTACTCGTGGAGTTCTTACCAATGATGTTACCCATCACGCCACCTAAGAGCGCACCACCGCCGGCACCGATAAGGCCACCCTTGGTAGTGTTGTTGGCTGTACCACATCCTGAAACAATCATGAGAGCGCAAAGACCCACGATACCAATTCTAATCTTTTTCATTTTCCTTATTGTTTAATATGTAATAATAATTGATTTTCGAAGTGCAAAGTTAGTTCATTTTTTTGAATTACCGACCAAATAAATAATATTTAATACTCGTTGCTCAAGAATTTGCACAAATAAACACTAAAACGAAAAAAAATGTGTAATTTTGCACCACAATATCCATAAAACAACAGAAAAGAAATGGCAAAAGAACTGAAAGATTTGACCAAGCGTGCCGACAACTATAGTCAGTGGTACAACGACTTGGTTGTGAAAGCCGACCTTGCAGAGCAGTCGGCAGTACGCGGATGTATGGTGATCAAGCCCTATGGCTATGCAATATGGGAGAAGATGCAGCAGCAGCTTGACAAGATGTTCAAGGAGACGGGTGCCCAGAACGCCTATTTCCCCCTGCTCATCCCCAAGTCGTTCCTCTCTCGCGAGGCCGAGCATGTGGAAGGCTTCGCTAAGGAGGCAGCCGTAGTCACCCACTATCGCCTGCGTGCCAAGGATGACAAGAGCGGCGTAGAGGTTGACCCCTCTGCCAAACTCGAAGAGGAGCTCATCATCCGCCCCACATCCGAGACCATCATCTGGAACACGTATAAGAACTGGATTCAGTCTTGGCGCGACCTGCCCCTGATGTGCAACCAGTGGTGCAACGTGATGCGCTGG
>JAFSWU010000057.1 GCA_017444365.1 Prevotella sp. | reverse complement strand
TTTGTAGCCGGCCTCTCCATCGGGACACAACTCTGTTGCATAGCCTTTGGCCTGCAAATATTCGCGAAGCAACATACCGAGGTTTTCGTCGTCTTCGCACAACAAGATTTTCAGTTTCTCATCCATAATCTATTCATTTAAAGGGTTTTACGATTTGACTATTTGACAATTTCACTATTTGACAATTTCACTATTTGCCTAATAGGGTAATCATACCTATAACCTATTATCTATTGCTTTTTACTTGCCCCTCCCCCCTTGGGGGAGTCAGAGGGGTTTCCTCCGCCTCACTCTTCTTTCAGCACGGGCAGTTTGATGGTGAATGTTGTTCCCTTGCCATATTCGCTCTCCACCTTGATTTCTCCCTGGTGAAGGTCAACCACCTTCTTCACGTAGGCAAGTCCGAGGCCGAATCCCTTCACGTCGTGTACGTTTCCTGTGTGAACGCGATAGAACTTGTCGAACACCTTTTTGAGGCTCTCTTTCTTGATGCCGATGCCTGTGTCTCGGATGGATAGGTAGAGATGCTGCTGGTCGTTCCAGGTCTTCAGGTAGATGTCTATCGGCTGGTCGGGCTTGCGATACTTCACGGCGTTGTCGATGAGGTTGTTGATGACATTCTGGAAATGCACTTCGTCCACGAAGATGGCCGAGTCGATGGCCTCGATATCGGTATAGATCTTGCCGCCTGTGTGCTCCACACGAAGGGTGAAAGAATGTGCCACGTTCTCCACCATCTCGTTCAGGTCGAGCTCCTTCTTCTTGAACACGGCCTTCTTGCGGTCGAACATCGACATTTGGAGCACCTTCTCCACGAGGAAGCGTAGGCGTTTCGACTCGTCGTTGATAACTCCGCCGAGGTGACGCATCATCTGCTCGCTCTTGGCCACGCTGTCGTCGTTGAGCATCTGGGCAGCCAAGGAAATGCTGGCGATGGGGGTTTTCAGCTCGTGGGTCATATTGTTGATGAAATCATTCTTGATCTCAGAATAGCGTTTCTGGCGGAATATCAGCACGAGGGTGATGATGAACGTGATGAGCAGCACGAAGGTGAAGATGACCGACGGAATCATGAACTGAACCGACGAGAAGATGTAGGAGTTCATGTCAGGGAAATGTACGTTCACCACGCCCATCTTCGACTGCGGGTCGTTGCGGAAGAGCACCTGCGAATAGGTGTTGTCCTCGCCCTCCTCCGAGTAGTCAGGGCAGCGATAGACCTCGCGCCCGTCCTGGGTGTTCACCGTAAAGTGGTAGGCAATGTTAATGCCGTTGTTCATCAGCTCGGCCTTCAAGTCCTGGTCGAGCATCTTGAAGTTGATGCGCTCCTTCAGGGGCTTGTTGGAGGCTGAATAGAGGATGGTATAGACAACCTCGTCGAGCAGGGCCTTCTGATAGATATAGCGGTTCTTGACAATCTCCTGCATCGACTTGTTGGCTTCCGACAGGGCATTCTTGTCTGTATGCAGAATCATCGCCTTGGGCATCTGCGAGGGCTTGATTTCGATGGTCTTCAGCTCGAAGGAGGAATAGATGGTGCCGTCCTTGCCGATAACCGAATACTGGTGCGACTTCTGGAATGTGCCGTCGAAGCTGCCTGAGCGCGACCCCACCGAATCCTGTCTGAAGGCGGTGCGCTCTGTGGCATTTACATCCTTCTCCAGATAGCGCAGCGTCTCGTTGAGCTCCAGGTTGCGGCTGGCTTGATACAGGGCCCTGTTGACCGACTCGTCGAACTGTTCCTTCTTCATCTCCGCCATCTCCACGATGTACTGGAGTTGCAGAAAAAGCAAGGCAAGGAACGAGAGTCCCATGATGGTTGCTATGATCCAGATAGTTCTTTTCTTCATACGCTTGAAATGTTAACCTTTTTGGCGGTCTCTTTTCTTCGATGTGAATGATTACAGCGCAAAGGTAAGCTAAATCTTAATATGTTAACACAAAAACGTTAATTATTTGAATAAAATAAACGGCTTTTAACAACAAAGCTGAATTTTAGTTTGATATATGCAACCAAAAAAATCCAACCATCAGTTGTGATAGCTGGACTTTTTTGATGAATGTACAGAAAACGTCTGTATCTTTTAGTCTTCTTCCTTGGCTTCTGCCTCGTGAGCTGCAATGAGCTGCTGCTGGATGTCGGTGGGCACAAGTTCGTAAGAAGCAAACTTCGTGGTGAACGAGGCACGTCCGCCTGTGAGCGAGCTCAGCGCGATAGAATAGTTGGAGAGTTCCTTCAGAGGAATCTTGGCAGAAAGCTTCTGATAGCCTGCCTCGCTGTCCATACCCATGATGAGAGCACGACGGCCTTGCAGGTCGCTCATCACGTCACCCATGTAGTCGCTGGGCACAAATACCTCCAGGTCGTAGATGGGCTCCAGAATCTTCGGTCCTGCCTCGCGGAAGGCAGCAGAGAATGCCTGACGTGCAGCAAGCATGAACGAGAGCTCGTTGGAGTCAACGGGGTGCATCTTACCATCATACACGATGACGCGCACGTCGCGGGCATAAGAACCTGTCAGCGGACCCTGCTCCATACGCTCCATGATTCCCTTCAGAATGGCGGGCATGAAGCGGGTATCGATGGCACCACCCACCACGGAGTTGATGAAGACGAGCTTGCCGCCCCACTCCAGGTCAATCTCTTCCTTGCCCTTCAGGTTCATCTTGAACTCCTGACCGTTGATCTTGAATGATGTAGGATCGGGCATGCCCTCGGCATAGGGTTCCACGATGAGGTGTACCTCACCAAACTGACCTGCACCACCCGACTGCTTCTTGTGACGATAGTCGGCACGAGCCATCTTGGTGATGGTTTCGCGATAAGGAATCTTCGGCTCCTCGAACTCCACCTGAATCTTCTCGTTGTTCTCCAAACGCCATTTCAGCGTGCGCAGGTGGAACTCACCCTGTCCGTGGATAATCGTCTGACGGAGCTCTTTCGACTGCTCCACAACCCATGTGGGATCTTCCTGGCGCATGCGCAGCACGCCTGCCATCAGCTT
>JAFSWU010000056.1 GCA_017444365.1 Prevotella sp. | reverse complement strand
GGTCCTTTGCGATGGGCACCTGATCGTAAGTCTCCTGATTCATGAAGATATAGTCTGCACCATCAAGATAGAGATACTGATAAGGACGACGCTCTACGCGTACATCTTCCAAAGCCTCACCGATGTTGAAGCGCTTCTCCAATACGCGACCGCTGACAACGTCTTTCAGTGTGGTGCGCATGATGGTGGTACCTTTTCCTGGCTTTACGTGCAGGAAGTCGATGCAGAAATACAACTTGCCATCCATGCGGATGCAAGTACCTTTCTTAATGTCCTGTGATTTAATCATTGTCTTATCTTGAAATTGTTTGATTATTCACTAAATTCTCAATAATGCGGTGCAAAGGTACAACTATTTTATAAAAAAACAGCCATTTTTGAACTAAATTTCGTCTAATTCTTTGTTATTTCGAAAATTATGCGTACTTTTGCAGCCCGAATGAACTCTTCCATTGAAGAATAATAACAATAAATACAGATAAATAACAATGAAAAGAACATTTCAACCCCACAACCGTCGCCGCGTGAACAAGCATGGTTTCCGTGCGCGCATGGCAACAAAGAATGGTCGTCGCGTGTTGGCATCTCGCCGCGCTAAGGGCCGCAAGAAGTTGACCGTATCAGACGAGCATCACGGAAAATAATTCTCCGTGGAATGCTTCGTCGGCCTTTCCGCTAACCTGTTGAGCGGTTACAACGACGAAAAAAAGCAGCAAGAAGGCAAATCTTCTTGCTGCTTTTTGTTGTTTGTTGTCTTTTTTTCGTAACTTTGCAAATTATAACAAACAAACATGAAAGCATCCAATATTTTCAGCAAGTTCAAGAGCTGGTATCTATGGGGCAATCTGATTGCAATGGGCGTGGTCATCGTGTTACTCTGTGTAGGAGTGAAATACGGTCTTGACCTCTACACGCACCATGGCGAGTTGATAGAGATTCCGAATATCAAGAACAAGAGCTTCACCGAGGCAGCCCGCATGCTCAACGAGCTGGGCATCGTCTATGAGGTAACCGACACGGGCTATGTGAAGACACTGCCCGCCGATTGCATTTTGGAACAGTCACCGGCTGCCGGGACCAAGGTGAAGTCGGGACACATTGTCTATCTCACCATCAACACATCGAAGTCGCCCGCCATCACCCTGCCCGACATCATTGACAACAGTTCTTTGCGCGAGGCAATGGCAAAACTTACGGCAATGGGATTCAAGGTGGGGCTGCCACAATACATCCCTGGTGAGAAAGACTGGGTGTATGGCGTGCTGGTAAGCGGTCGTCATGTGACGGCTGGCGAGCGCATCTCCATTGAGGAGACGCTCATCATCCAGGCGGGCAGTGGCATGCGTGACGAGAATGACTCCATCAATTTCGTTGATCCCGTCTATACCAATGAGTATGGTGACGAAACGGACGGCTTTGAGAGCACCGGCAGCTCCGAATCAAGTGTTGACGATTTCACTCCCGTGGAATAAGTAAAAGGCTCAGAAATAATAGACATGAACGACGAATACGTAGCAGAGACAGAGGAACTGGAAGACGAACAGCAAGAGCTGTTCGAGCACTTCCGTTTCGTGGTAGATCCGGGACAGGCCAAGCTGCGGGTTGACAAGTACATGCAGGAGAAGATGCAGCACTCGTCGCGCAACCGCATACAGAAAGCTGCCGACTCGGGTTTCATCCATGTCAACGACCGTCCTGTCAAGAGTAATTATAAGGTACGCCCGGGCGACGTGGTTACCCTGATGCTCGACCGCCCTCGCCACGACACCACCATTGAGCCCGAGGACATCCCGCTCGACATTGTCTATGAGGACGATGCACTGATGGTTATCAACAAGCCGGCAGGACTCGTAGTTCACCCTGGAGCGGGAAACTTCCACGGCACACTCATCAACGCCGTGGCATGGCACATGAAAGACAACCCGGCCTTCGACCCCAACGATCCGGAGGTGGGACTCGTTCACCGTATCGACAAAGACACCAGCGGACTGCTCGTCGTGGCAAAGACGCCCGAGGCCAAATCCAACCTCGGACTACAGTTCTTTAACAAGACCACCCACCGCTCATACGAGGCTCTGGTGTGGTGCAACTTCACGGAAGACGAAGGACGCATCGAGGGCAACATTGCCCGTGACCCCCGCGACCGGTTGCGCATGACGGTGCTGCCGCCCGACTCCGAACAGGGCAAGCCCGCTGTTACCCATTGGCGGGTGCTGGAACGCTTCGGCTATACCACGCTGGTGGAATGCCGGTTAGAGACAGGGCGCACACACCAAATCCGTGCCCACATGAAGCACATAGGCCATCCGCTCTTCTGCGACGAGCGCTACGGAGGCACCGAGATCCTGCGCGGGCAACGCTCATCTTCCTACAAGGCATTTATCCAGAACTGCTTCAAGCTCTGTCCACGGCAAGTGCTTCACGCACGTACACTTGGATTCAAGCATCCCGTCACTGGACAGCAGATGGACTTCACCTCACCAACGCCCCAGGACATGCAGGCACTTATCGAGAAGTGGAGAGCCTTCATACAAGGCACCACCAACGATACGTTTGCCGAATGAATGATTAGAAACAAACCAACTAAAACAGAATATAAACAACAAAATGAGAAACAACAAACGAAACATAGCCATCATCTGCGGAGGGGATTCCTCCGAGCATGATGTCTCGCTGCGGTCAGCACAAGGGCTTTTTTCTTTCTTCGATAAAGAGAAGTATAATATTCACATCGTCGATGTGAAAGGACTCGACTGGCACGTCAACTTGAGCAATGGCTTGACAGCCCCCATCGACAAGAACAACTTCTCGTTCAAGCAGGACGGAAAGACCATCTTCTTCGACTATGCCTACATCACCATTCACGGCACACCGGGCGAGAACGGCATCATGCAAGGCTATCTCGAACTGCTCCATATCCCCTATAGCACCAGCGGCGTGCTGGTTGAGGCTCTCACCTTCGACAAGTATGCGCTGAACACCGACCTGCGCGGCTTCGGCGTGAACGTTGCCAAGAGCATTCTGCTCCGTCGCGGCGAGGAGAGCAAATATACCGAGCAGGAAATAGAAGAGATGATCGGCATGCCTTGCTTCGTGAAACCAGCCGCCGACGGTAGCAGCTTCGGCGTGTCAAAGGTGAAGAATGCCGACCGCCTGGCTCCGGCCTTGCGCAATGCCTTCATGGAGTGTAACGAGGTGATGATTGAGGAATTCATGAAGGGTACGGAGGTTACCGTTGGTTGCTACAAGACACGCGAGAAGAGCGTCGTCTTCCCCGTCACGGAGGTGGTCACCGAAAACGAGTTCTTTGACTATGATGCCAAGTACAACGGACAGGTGCAGGAGATTACCCCCGCCCGCATCTCTCCCGAACTCACGGCAGCCCTGCAGGAGGAGACCAGTCGCATCTACGACATCCTGCACTGCAACGGCATCATCCGCATCGACTACATCGTCACCAAGACCCCCGACGGCTCCGACCGCATCAACATGCTCGAGGTGAACACCACACCCGGCATGACCGCCACCAGCTTCATACCACAACAAATCCGCGCCGCAGGCCTTGATATCAAAGAAGTCCTCTCCGATATCGTTGAGAACCAATTCTGAGGTTAAGTAATATGTAATAGTTAATAGGTAATAGGTGTGATCACTTTTCACTAATCACTATTCACTATGGAACTCAATTATGACGGAATCCGCCCCTATGAGGCGAGTGAAATGCAACAGGCATTCAACGACCTGATTGCCGATCGACAGTTTGCAAGGATGATGAAAGGATTCGTGCCTTGGCTACCCAAAGCCGCGCGCAACGCTCTGTTGCGCCTGGCATTCACGGGCGTGAAGACACCACTCGACTTCCAGAAAAGGTTTATGAAGCCTGTGGTGAAATACATCATACGCAAGCATACTGACGGCTGCACATTCGATGATACAGCCTTTCCACAAGGAGAAAACCGAGTGGAAAACCGCTATACATTCATCTCCAACCACCGCGACATTGTGCTCGACTCTGCGTTCCTCGATGTGAAGCTCATTGAACACGGCTACCCGACAACAGTAGAGATCGGAATCGGCGACAACCTCCTCATCTATCCTTGGATTAAGCGCTTGGTGAGAATGAACAAAGCCTTCACCGTGCGTCGCGGACTCACCCCCAAGGAGATGCTTCGTTCCAGCCAGCTTATGAGCAGCTATATCCACTATGCCGTCAACACCAAGCGCGAGAATATCTGGATTGCACAGCGCGAGGGTCGTGCCAAGGACTCCGATGATCGCACACAGGAGTCGGTGCTCAAGATGCTCGCCATGGGAGGAGAAGGCTCACAGGTGGAGAAACTCCGCGACCTGAATATCGTGCCGCTGACCATCAGCTACGAGTTCGACCCCTGCGACTACCTGAAGGCGCAGGAGTTCCAACTGAAGCGCGACAACCCTGGCTTCAAGAAGAGCCGGCAGGATGACCTCGACAACATGAAGACGGGCATCTTCGGTTACAAGGGACGTGTACACTACCATTGCGGCATCCCCGTCAACCAGTGGATCGACGAGTTGGCAGACCTGCCGAAGAACGAGTTCTTTACCACGCTGAGTCAGCGCATGGACAGCGAGATTCACCGCGGCTATCGGCTCTTCCCGTGCAACTATGTGGCACTCGACCTCGTTGAGGGAACTACTCGCTATGCCCAGCACTATACCGAGGCCGACAAGAAACGGTTCGAGCAGTACCTGGCTGGCCAGATAGAGAAGGTCAACGTTCCCAACAAGGATGTTGCGTTCCTCCGTGAGCGCATGCTGACCATGTATGCCAATCCTGTCAGAAACTCCTTGAACCTTTGAACTCTTGAACCCTTGAACTCTTGAACTCTTGAACCCTTGAACTCTTGATCTCCTTGAACTCTCAGAATATGAAATCCCTTATCTCCTGCCTATTTGTCCTCTTGTTGCTCACAGCATGTCAAACCGACAGCTATGAGTCGGGCGACACCAAGTATTCCTACTTGAGAACAGACTTTGCTGAGGCACACTCGTCGGCAGAAGGCCTGCTCGACCGCTGCGTCACCGATGAGGATGCCACCTTGTTCTTCTCCCCGCAGGCTGAGGCAAAGTGGGCGGGCACTGCCGACTCCGTCTATCGCACCTTGGTTTACTACGATGTAAGAGACCTCGATACGATAAACCTTTCAGGAAAGACCGTCGTACCCTTGGCTGCCATCCGCGTGCCCGTATTGATGCCGAAGGACGTCACCGAGCTCGAGGGCGTGGTGAAGACCGATCCGCTCATGTTGGAAAGCAGTTGGGTGAGTACCAACGGCAGATACTTGAACTTGGGAATTGTCTATAAGACAGGGAAGGCCGATGATGAAGAAGCTGTGCAGACCATCTCCCTTCTCAAAGAATCGGAACACGAGGACACCGTAACTCTGTGCTTGCTCCACGACCAGGGCGGCGTGCCCGAATACTACAGCAGCCGCATCTATACCAGTATCCCATTATTCAACGAACTCGCCGGAAAGACCATTCGGCTGCGCGTCAATACCTATAAGGGCGAGGTAGAGAAAATATACTAAAACTCCACGTAGGGTTCCAACCGTCGCAATGCCTCCTGCGGGAAGTCGGGATGCAGGCTGAGGTCGTCAAGGCTTTTCAAGGCACCATGCAACCGACGGTAGTCCACAATGGCTCGTGCCTGGTAGAAGTTCAGGTAGGGGTGGCGGCGTAGTTGCGACATCGTAGCTTTGTTCAGATTCAACCTGCTCACCTTTGAACGGTCAACCCGGAAATAATCCAAGGCCTCCTCAGGAAACCCTTCAATCTCCATCAGCTGCGACACGTCGGCATAGCCTCCGAGCCGGCGGCCATACTGCACAATCTGCTGAGAATAATAGTTTCCCACGCCCGGAACCTTGCGAAGCTGCATGGTGTCGGCAAGGTTCAGTGTCACAAACTCCCCCGCCTTCAGCTTTGCAGGATAGCGCAGCGTGTCGCGTTCCACATGCTCATCCTCGCTGTCGGCATATATCTCTGCTGCTGGGCGGTAGTCATCAGCGATATTGATATATGGCTCCAACGCCTCATACTGACCTTTCGTGAGCCCATATACCCGCGCAAAGTCCTCCTTGCGGCGGAACACTCCCCCTCGCGCGCGATACTTATATATATTCCTCACCTGCCACGACTCCAAGCCCAGCTGTAGCAGTTGCGTGCTGTCGGCTGTGTTCGGGTCGAAAGAAAACAGCCGTGTCTCCTTTCGTCTCACGTTGTAGTAAGGCTCTGCGCCATCTCTCCTCTCCGTATAACCACTCCTGGGCTGTTCAGGAAAGGCCAGCGTACTGTCTGCGGCAGTGGGGAATGGAGTCGCCTCATCGCTTCCGAAGCCAAAGATAAGAAGTGATACAACCGTCGTGATAATCATCAGCACAATCATCACTTCACGGTCGCTCTTGCACAGATAAAAAAACTCCTTGAGTCGCATACAGTATTCCTTTTTTGTTCTGTCAACGCAAAAATAAGGAAAATAGACAGAAGTTCCAAGCAATTATATTTGTTTTTGTCAGAAATTTATATTATTTTTGCATAGTCAAACTAATCACTGAAAAAACTTATGAGGTCAAGATTCAAGAAGAATGCCAAGGTGTTCGATATCGTGATAACCGCTGTAGGCGGTACGTTGTCGGTGGGTGTGATACTCTACGCCATTTTCCATTTCGGTCTGGCCGAATCGTGGCCCGAGCTTATCCTGAATTTGTTTTATATTGCTTGTCTGGTGATGATATGGCTATATTTTTTCAACTCGCCGCGTATCACCACGAAGCAATTTAACTACTGGTGCTCCATCTCGGTGGGCATGACGGTGCTGCTGCGCGACATCCTCTTCCCGCCACCCATGGCCAACCTCGCCTTGCGCTCGGTCTGTTTCACCCTATCGGTACTGTTGCTCTGCACGCTAACCTATTTCTATGCTCGCAGGGAATGGAAAAGCTATACCAAGAGCAACTTATGGCTCATCTTCGGCATCGATGCGCTCATCGCCACGCTCTATCAACTCGACATCGTGTATTTTGAGGCTATCGACGAATATACCAACTATATGCTCACTGAGATATGGATACGTCCCACCATCACCTACGGCCTCGTGGCCTGCTTCGTGACGGAAACGGAAGAGGATTACAATTAAAATAACTTTGATAATGACTCTATGCGACATACTAAATTACTTATTCTCGCTTTGCTGTGCATAGCTGCGCAGGGGGCTATGGCACAAACCAACACCGATGGACGTAAGGTGAGGCGCATCACCTTCAACCAGAAACAAGTGAACATCGAGTATGCCGACGGCACTAAAGACTTGGCAGTGAACAATGTCAAAATCATCTCTGAAAAACAGGCGGCAGGGGTCAAGGCTGTGACTCCGGCAGTCCAGGGAACAAAGCGGCGCTGGTACACCATCGACGGACAAGCCATGCAGCGCGAGCCTCGCCAGAAGGGTATCTACATCGTGAGAGGGAAAAACGGAATGAAGAAAACCATTAAAAAGTAAACGATCATGAAAAAGATATTTTGTACTCTCATCATGTTCGTGGCCTGCATCGCCATAGAAGCCAAAGTCGTGACGATAACTCTGATGGACGGTTCCGTGAAAGTTTTCACTTGCAGTCAGCTGTCGGCCATCGACTTCAACGATGACGGCACACTCACCGTTACTACCTACGACGGCAAAGAGGTGCCTGCACTGGATGTTGATTTCGGCAGTATCGCCATCGACGATGAGCCAATGGTCTCAGAGGTCTATCCCGACACGCTGAAGTTCAACATCGATGCCGACGGCATTCCCGTGGACCTTCACTCTGAGCGTCCCATCATGAAGATGAACTATGTCTATCCCAGTTTCGATCCCTGGGGAGAGCCCATCACGCTGAGTGGTACCATTCTCTTCCCCGAGGAGGTATGGAACAAGACCGTCGCTTGCGAGGGTATCATGATGGTGAACCACTATACCAAGTTCCACCGCAATGAGGCTCCCACCATCAGCAATGGGGAACTGGAGAACATGCTGTTGGCCAATCCGCTGAAACCCAATTACATTATTGTAGAAAGTGACTTCTATGGCTTTGGTGTCACAGAGTGCTTCCCCCAAGCCTTTATGCAAGGACTGGTCAATGCCCGTGCGTCGCTCGACGGACTGATGGCAGCCCGCCAGTTGTTGGAGGAGCAGGGATTCGACTACGGACCACTCTGCTTTAACCTTGGCTACTCCAGCGGCGGCTTCGATGCCTTGGCAGCCCAGAAGCTTCGTGACATGGACTATTCCGGCGTAATCTCGTTCGATAAGACCTTCTCTGGCGGCAGTCCGTCGGATGTCCGCGAGGCCTATCGTCAGTATGTGCTGACAGATTCTACAGCCTATAATGCAGTACCGCTGCTGTTGATGGTGACAACCAACGAGATACAGCGTCTCGGCATCGACTATGCAGACGTCTTCCAGCCCTACCTCTGCAATCGCATCGACGAGCTGATCCTGTCGAAGAACTACTCGTCATGGCCCGTCTGCGACAGCATAGGCCGTGAGAAGAAGATTCACGAAATCCTCACACCCCTCTACTGCGACCTTGCGTCACCAGAAAGCATGGCCATGCAGGAGTTCTTTACCAAATTCAGCCTGACCACCGATGACGGCTGGACACCCGACACCACACAGCGCATCTACCTGTTCCACTCACGTGGCGACGACTATGTGCCCATCAAGAGTGCGCGGCCTATGGTGGCATTCCTGAAGAGCAAAGGACTGAAGCCCAGCGTCATCCCTGGCAAGACGAATTTCCAGACCAACTTCGTAGTACCCAAATTGGGCCATCTCAGTGCCACACTCGTTTACTTCATACAGACTATCGCCGCTATCAAGGCATGGCCGATGATGTACACCGACAACCAGCTGAATCCTGGCTACCAGGCAGTAATCAGCAAAGACGTTGACATTGTCGGCACCATGCGCCAGCTCGATGTCATGGGCTTCGACTGTAGGGCCCTTATCAATAAGGTGGCGGAATATATGTCCTCTCTCTCTCAGAGTGGTGAAACGCCTGTCATAGACATGACCACCCTCGTTGCTACTGCCCTCAGTAAGCTCAACCTCACGGAACAGGACCTGCTGGAGATGTCTGAGGATTCGGGAATGGACATTCAGAAATTCCTAATCGACCTGATAACCTATCTCTATGAGCCCACGATTCCTACTGAAGAACAAGAAAATCAGGAGGCCGAAGACGCTGAGGCTGAAGATTCTTCAACTGAAGGTTTGGAGGCTAAGGCTATGCGACGTTTGAACAGGATTGGCAATAAGGCTGCTACACCTCGTGACAAGTATGAGCAGCAGTTGCGCAATTGGCTCGAAGAAAACGGAGTGGCAGGCTGGAAAGACTGACCAGGACTACTCGCATGATAAGATCATTGATTATGGTATATATGAAACAGACTTCTAAACTATGGATGCTCGCCGCCATCCTCTTCATCTGCGGCGCAACAGTGCTGACATCGTGCAGCAAGGATGATGACACAAATATTGTATCCCCGCTGCCGAAGGAATACTTCACGCTGTGGAACCAGTGTGAGGCATTGACCGCCCTGCAGGACTACGTGAAGGACGTGACCAATCCCGCTTCGGCGAACTTCATCCCCGCCGAGGACCGCATCGCCACATTCGATATGGACGGCACGTTTGTG
>JAFSWU010000011.1 GCA_017444365.1 Prevotella sp. | reverse complement strand
TCTCGCCGAAGGATAGGTAGCGACTGCTACCATGTCCTTCGTGTACTGGGTTACTTCCTTGCTTCGTCTCATGGCTTCCTTGCTTTAGAGGGTTACGCTGATGAGGTTGGCTTTCTTGAAGCAGCGGTACTCCTGCTTTTCGGTGTCGAAGTAGGTCTGCAGGGTCTCGTTCGGTGTGCGGCCAGTTCCCTTGGTGGCGGGCAGGAACGAAGACTGCAGGGTTCCGTAGGCTTCCCTGATGCTTCCGTCAACCTTTTGGAAATGGAACTTGACGATGCGGGTCTGCATCTGAGCCCTTAACTTGATGTTCAACCAGGCGACCTTCAAGGCTTCCGAGAGGGTCATTCCGTTTTTCTTAATGAACTGCCATGCGAGGTTCATTACTTTTTGGAGGGTGGTTTTGAATGTTGCTTTCATCTTTTCTGACTTTTTGAAGTTATTATTGAAGTTTTGTGCTGTAAAGGTAGTCATTTATTTTCAATTGACCAAGGAAATCGGGCAAAAAGTTACGTTTTGGGCGAAAGTTTAACTTTTGCTCACTTATTTGACCGCTAATTAAACTTTTGCTAACTTTTTTAGGTCGCAGATAAACTTTTTTGCCATTTTTCTTGCATACCTCGAAATAAAGCACTACCTTTGCACTTACATTCACAACTAAAGTGTCAGATATGAACATCAAAGCAGTTATCAAGCGGCACGGCTTCAAGCAAGTCGATATTGCCAACAAGTTCAAGGTGACGGAGGGCAGCTTCTCACAGGTTATCAACAATCCGAACATTTCCCTCACCATGCTCCGCAAGATCGCGGACGCCATCGGTGCCAACATCAACGAGTTCTTCGAGGATGAGAGGGAACTGTATGTGCAGTCCGAGTCCGGCAACGGGTTCGTCTGTCCTCATTGCGGTAAGGAGTTCAAGGCTCACTTCTCCATCGAGCCAGCAGGAAAGGAGGTCTGACATGGACATCATGAAGGTTATCAAGGAACACGGCATGACGCAGGCACAGGTGGCTCATGCCATTGGGATGCATCCGAAAACCCTGTCGAACACGATTGCTCCCGACCGCAACCTCACCGTCAACTCCCTGCGCAAGATTGCCAATGCCATCGGATGCAGCGTTGCCGACTTCTTCGCAGATGAGGTGAGCCAGCCATCCGACAGCACTCCTGTAGTCGAGGATGCAGGACTGCCTACCGTTACCTGTCCTCATTGCGGACACGAGGTGAGGTTCAGCGTCACGGTCGAATGACATCATTCCCACAACACAAAAACACCCCTTGGACGTTCTTTCGGACTCTGAGGGGTGTATTGTTAGGGTGGCACTACGATGAGGCTGTGAGAGGGCTGTGATGGGGCTTGTGGATGCCCAAAACATTCAAATAGGTAGTGGCGAATGACGATTTCCCACGTCAATCTTTGGCCATTCGGGGAAATCTTGCTATCTTTGCACCGCTGATTATCCGTCAGCAGCTTTGTGTGAGGACACTTTGCTATAGCCTTGCCAGTGAGGTGGTGAGGCTATTTTTTTGTGCTTGGACGGGTCTTATACTTCTTGTGACGCGCTAATGGCTCGGGGGGATTATGGCCTCGATAAGGTCTGCGGTGTGTCCGGCTTAGAGAGGCTAAGAACATGCTTGTGGGGCATTGAGTCCAGACACGAAAAAACCCACCCAAGCCTCACGGCTCAGATGGGGGTGTGTGGCAGCGTCACACGTTTCTTCAAAAAGTCATAGGTCAACCGCTGCTATTGACCATGGGGGAGCGAGAGGCTCCGCTTTCGCAGTACACCCCTCGCATGTAGTCTGTCACCAAAGAGCAACCTTACCGGCTGCTCCGAGGTCGATGGATGCGGTAGCAACACCGAGAGCCTGGAACACACGGCTCATGGTTGGCAGGGTGATGTTCCGGCCTTTCTCCAGCCGTGAAATCTGAGCCTTCTTCACTCCGATGCGCTCTCCGAGTTCTTCCTGCGTGAGGTCCTGCTCAATCCTCGTCCTCTTGATGAGTTCGCCTATCTCGTAGGCATGGACTGCCTTGGCGACCTCTGCCTCCAACTCGTCTCTGTCGGGTGTGCCGACCTTGCCGATACACTCGTCCAAGTGCTGCTCGAATGGTATCAATTTCATCTTTGCCATATTCTTATTCTCCTTTTGATTTGAAATACTCTTGTCTGATCCTCTCTGCCTTGGCTATCTCCTTGGCAGGAGTCTTCTGCGTCTTCTTGACGATGCCGTGAGTGGCTATTACCAGCGTGTCCTCCTCCGTGTCCCAAAAGGCAAACAGCCGATACTTGACCTTGTTGAACAAGGTGCGGAACTCCCAAATCTCCGTGCCCTCCAGCTTCTTGAACAACTCCGCGTTCCTCTCACCCTGCTGCACTCGCTTGATGTTGGTGTCTATCTTCTTCGCTGCTGCACGGGGAAGGTTCTTGATGAAGCCGTCGGCTTCCTCCGTCAATACCAGTTTGAACCTACTGCTACTCATATTTGGTCTTCATTGTCGGTGCAAAGATACTACAAAGTTTACACCCGACGAAACTTTTTCTCTTATTTTTGTACTCCAGTGCTAACTTTTAACACTTTTCCTGTGTGAAGTGAGCCGTTTTGCTCTCTGTGAGGGGTCTGTTGTGGCTTGTATGGCCGTTTGCCAGCCCTCGGTGGATAGTTGTAGGGGTGAGGGGCGAAACGAGCTTGTTGAGGCTTATTTGCCCCTCGGTGTTTCTTATTGCTCTTGCCAGTCTTATGCTGCTGCCTCGTACTCTTTCTCCAGCAGCGTGTCGTTGAAGTCGTTCTCGGTATCTTCGCCATCCTCGTCGAAACTTTCGACCGATAGGACTGAGAGGGTGCGACTGGTGACCACGTAGGCACCAGTTCCGTTCATGTAACCGCAATGGTAGTCGTCCTCGACGTAACCATCTTCTTCTGCTTGGTAGTCGATGATGAGGGTTTCACCATCCTTCTCGAACTCGATGGTTCCGTTGCCAACCTCGATTTGGGTTGCGAGTTCCTGATAGTCGTTTCTTGTGAGCTTCATAACTTTCTGACTTTTTGAAGTTATTATTGAAGTTTTGTGCTGTAAAGGTAGTCGTTTATTTTCAATTGACCAAGGAAATCGGGCAAAAAGTTACGTTTTGGGCGAAAGTTTAACTTTTGCTCACTTATTTGACCGCTAATTAAACTTTTGCTAACTTTTGGTACGTTTGATGAGGCTCGTAATGGCTTCGCAGGGATGGGGATGAGGAAACCGCTCTGAGTCCGGCTGCTGACCTTCATCGGAACAAAATCGGAACACTTGCGCATGGCCTGTGCCGATAATGTGCGTTGCTCTCAATCACTTTCAAGGACGGGCTGTCACTTTACTCCCGATTCCTTCCGATTTCTCGATGCTTTTGCTTATCTTTGCACCCCGATAAATCATAGCAAAACGATGAGCATGAGAAAACTTTTTATTGCACTGTTATTCTGCTTGGCAATCCCGACGCTGTTCTCCTGTGGAGGCGATGATGGGGATGATGCCATTGACACCGAACAGGCCGAAATCGAACTTTACAAGCAGAAGATTATCGGTTCGTGGGAGCGTTACGAACAGAACAAAGGAAACAGCACTACTGAGTTCCAAGAGTCCACAGCCAAAGACACGCTGACTTTCTACTCAGACGGCACGAGATATTCCACTCTTCTGCAAAGCCGCGTGACATGGGAAATGTGGTATCGTCAAATCTTTATCGGCTCGTTCATCTACTCCCTCTCGTTTGATGAGGGGTACTCTATCATGCAACTGCGTCAGAACCTTGGCTCTGACATCTTCATCTACCGCTATAGGCGAATACCTAATCAGTGAGCCTTGCATGGTTCAGCGATGGGAGCAGCCACCTCTCGCAGACGCTCCAAAGGGATGGCCTTGATGTCCTCGATGTCATATTGCTCCTTTAGCCAATCGGGAAAGGATTGCCTGCCGTCACCATGCCAGTAGTATCGGGAGTACAGCCGTTGTCTGAGGATGCGCCTCTCTCTGAACTCTGGGTCTTTCTCGTCACGCTTTGCATACCAACGCTTCATAGCCTTAGTCCGGACACTCTTGAAGTGGTCATACTCTTCTTGGGTGTCGAAATGCTCTCTCTTGTACTTGTGAAATCTCATATCTTGCTCTTTTACTCGTCTGCTTTCTCGCGCACACGCGCATATTGCACGCGCTGAGTGTGTACTTTGTCACCTTCCAATGCCCCGATGAGGCTACCCTCTGAACCGCCCGAAGCCCCTGTTTTTGGGCATGTTGGCCCTGGCTCTCTCCCCGTGATGGTTCTTTGGGGAGGGGTTGTGGGAACGTCTTAGAACCGCTAAAAAGTGCTAAATTGGGGCATTTTTCGACCCTTTGGGGTGTGATTTTGTGGATTTTCGCCACTTTTCCTCCCTCCCTCATTGTTCTGCCACAAAGGAACAGCCTGCGCTCATACGCCACAGGCTGCTCTCTTGAAATGGAAAACGACTACAGGTTCTTCAAACGGCTTTCGATGTTTTGGAGAATCGTGTACAGGTTCTTTCGCATGTAGTCGGAATTGGTCTTCAAATCCTCCAAGCACGAATTAGAATACAGCAGGAGGTTTCGGATTTCCGTCACACATTGATTGGCTTGAGCGTTATCAGAACTCATTGTCAGGACTGATGCGAGAATAGACGCTACGTTCTGATTGATTCGTTCGCCTACTATCTGAAGGGCTGTGAAGCGTCCGTTCAACTCGTCGGCTGTGTCCTGCGACATTGCGGCAAATCCCTTGCTTGATGCCTGCTGCTCATAGCCATTGTCCGAATTGTTTCTGATCAACCCTGCATCCTCCATCGACTGCCGCCATGCGAGGCCCTTGTCTGCGATAGCCTTGTTCATGGCATCAATCTGCCTCTGCTCCGCTTCGTCTATGCCGTCTGCTGCATGGTCGGCAATGTAGTTATACAGGTCTTGAATGTCCTTCTTCAACACATCGTTGACGAAACTCTCTATGAGGGCATTGGATATCAGTTCGTTGATATGCTCTGCGAAGTCCTCAGTCGTGCTATCGAGGTCTTTCAGCAGACTCTTGTACGAATCAAGGAATCCCTCCCACGAATAACCTGTCAGTTTCTCGTTGAGTGCTGACGTAAGGCTGTCAATCATTCCGGCCCTGTCGATGTACTCATTCACGAGGTCTTGCGGGTTCCTGTGACCATCCGTACTGAATAGCGAAGCCCATTCCTTTGGAGCGAACTGCTGGAGCAGTTTCATTTCCTCTGGTGTCAGCGACCAAATGGTGTTGCGGTTCACGCTGTTGTGCTCGATGCCATTCTCTCCGAGGTGCTTCTTCAGTATGTCAGAGAATGTCTTCCATCCGTCCCATCCGTTGCCAGCCATATTCGCATTGAACGAGTGCTTACCACCCAAGCCGAGGAAACCATAACCGGAATTGGCATATTCGGAAGCACGCGCATCGATGGCCTTGCGTTGATTCTCTTCCCATTCCTTCTCTGCCCTCAATGCGTCGCGGTAGGCATCAAGCGACTCCTGGTTGGTTGATGATGTGTCGCTGATACGTTCTGCCAACGACTCGATGGCCTTTGCGAGGTTGTCATTCGACTTAGATAATTCCTCAATTTCTTTCTCCATTTCCTCTTCGTTACCGGCACCGATGAGAGCGTTTATACCCATACGTCCGAATCCGGCCACTCCATCAAGGATGCCGTTCACCGCTCCGAATATGTCACCCGACATGAGTGACTGAACAGCATTGTTGAAGCCTCCCACGCCATCAGCAAAGCCGTGTACTGCTTCTCCGAAATCCGTAGAGCCGACTCCAATCTTATCGACGAACTCCGACATGCTTTGAGCGTTCTGAGCCACACCCTGCATGATGGCTAATGGGTTGCCTCCTGCCGCCCATGAGAAAATGTCCGTCACACTGTTCATGCCTTTCAGCTTATCCCATTGCCTGTCAAGATTTGTCTTCGCATTGGTCTTGTCTTGCTGCTTGGCTTTGAGGTTGGACTGGTCTGCTGCAAGATTCTCGAACAGGCGAAGCAGGGAGTTGTAGAGGTCGCTGCCCTTCTCAAGTGAGGCGAGCAAGGTTTCCTTGTTCTCTTCGCTGATGGCCGCGAGGTCTATCTCTATCTTCTGACCGAGGGCATCCCTGATGTCTAACTTATCCAACTCGGCCTTGATGGCTGTCTTGGTGGCCATCACCTTATTGATGGCATCTACCTCTTGCATAAGAGCATTTTGGTACAGGCTCTCTGCTGAGGCTGCTTCTTCAGTGAGCCGTTTTCTCTCACGCAGTCCGGGCAGGATGGCAGACATGAAGTCACGCTTCTCCCCGATGGCATTCTCAATCTCGCGAATCTTCTCCGCAAGGACTTTGGCATTCTCTGCCGTGATGTCCTTTTCGCTGAGAGCCGCTGACAGCCTCTCCTTGATTTTTTGCAGATAGCCGACTGACAGGGAGTTGAGGTCTGAGAACACATCTTCCCAGTTTATCT
>JAFSWU010000010.1 GCA_017444365.1 Prevotella sp. | reverse complement strand
GGGTCTTGGGACCCACAATGCCGTCAGCCGCCACACCGAGCATCCTTTGGGGTATCTTGATGCCGTTGGCACCGCTGCCCCACACCCAGTCCACGAGGATGTTTGCGACAGACTGGCTCTTTATCTGGTCGGCTTTCCATCGGTTCCAGTAATGGGGGCGCAGCACGGCATTGACAGCTTCCTCGTCCGTGATGAGTCTTAGGTCGTCCACGTCAATGTCGCCGTCACCGTCCTTGTCATAGCCTACCTTTCTCCATGTGGCGATAGTCACGCCTTTGTTGGTAGCACCGCCCTTGTCATTGGGATGGTTCACAAAACCGCCCTCGTAGGAGAGTATGAACGGTGCCAGATTTTCTATTTTAGCCATAGTCTTATTTTCAGTTTTTAGTGAAAGATAAAATATCGCACTCCTTTATTTTACTTCCAGAAAAAATATTTCCATATTATGATGCAGAAGAATGCGATGTTGATATGTACGATTATACCGCACAGACAGCCGATAAGCCCAGCCCATACGTCGTTCCAGTCCCATGCCGACCAGTTCCATTCACGGATAGGCTTGTTGGCATTGCCGTAGCTGTGATGGCAGTCCTTGAACTCCATCCCGATTATGGCACCGATACCCATGAGAGCTGTCCCGAAGAGCGAGAGGAGGAACACCCCGACGAGGTGCTTCTTCCTGTTGGATTCGTTCAGCCATTCCCGTATTTTCATACCGCATCCTCCTCTGTCTTGACTCTTGTCTCATGTTCTATGGCGACTCTGAACACCTCTCTGAGGTTGTCGTTTTGCAGCATGTCGTTCAGCAAGTTCGCGGCATCGCTCATCTGCTTCTTGGTCTTTTGGTCTGCCTTCTCGCGGACACTGAGGAACTCCACCACGAGCAGGAACACACCGACCATGCACGTGACAACCGGCACGCCGTAGATGACATCAAGGCCGAAGAGCTGGGGCAACTTGCTAAAGTGGATGAGCATATCCACACCCAGCGCGATGCCCATGCCGCCCTCGTAGGTGATGAACTTCGTAAGGGTGCGCTTCAACGCTTCCGACGAGCGCAAGTCACCTCTGATTTTGGCTTTCCGCAAGCCGCTGAACAGGTCGATAATCATGGCGAACAGCACGATGAGCGAAGCCATGATAGCGATTAACATCATGTTTCCAATTCCATTAAGTATTTCCATTGCTGAAAGGTTTTATGCAGGGCCAGCCGAAGCCAGCCCCGCTGGTTAGACATTCTGTTCGTTGGCGGGTTCCTCATCGGCAGGGGCTTCCTGCTGTTCGTCATAGTAAGCCCATGACTGGACGATTTTCGTACCCGCGCCGTTCACGGCATAGGAGGCTATTGCCACCTTGCCCTCCCGCTCTTCCGGCTCGCTCTCCTCTATGGGGAGATACCCGGCGGCAAGGTATTGCTCATCGGTGGGGTTGTGGATAATCTGCCCGTTCAGCTCTATCGAGCAGGGGTAGTTCTGTGGCACACGGAGCGTGCCGCACTCAAATTTTCCGTACTTCATAAGATGTTGATTTTTAATTGTTGTTTCAGTGATTTGTACTCTCGCCTGTAGTATGCCTTTGTGGTAAACTCAGGCTTGATGATGACTTTCTTGTAGTCGGGAGAATAGGCGAACACCGCACCGAGCGGTGAGTCGGCAACCTGTCGGCATATCCACCGACGCAGCTTGTAGGCATCCATGTGTCGCAACATGCCAAGGTATGAGTTGAGACTGTCCCGTATCTCCTCCTTGTATGCTGCAGCATACCCTCTGCTCTCGGTAGCCTTGCGGATGGTGCGCTCCAAGTACCACGTTATGTTGTGGTGTATCCTGTCACTGGGCAGGATGCGCCCGAAGCGCAACTTGTAGCCCAGTAACTCAACGCCCTTGCTGTAGTGTTGCAGGTACCGCTTTTTGGGGTGGAGTGTCAGCCCGCATTGGGTCTTATAGTATATCTCCAGCCGCTCAGCATCTTCCCTCCATCGTTTGAGGTCGGTGACAACTATCGTGGTGTCGTCGGTGTAGTGGACGAACCGATATCCGAGGGATTCAAGATACAGCAACGCTCCAGTGGTGATGATAAGACCGCCTGTCTGGCTACCCCAGTCGCCTATCGGCACTCCATGATAATAGGGCTGATTGATGACACTC
>JAFSWU010000055.1 GCA_017444365.1 Prevotella sp. | reverse complement strand
CTACCCTTACCTCCGCCTGAGCCCGAGCCGCCACCCTGTCGTTCCAGGTGGGTCCACAGGCGTTGCAGGCGAGGCAGCATGTAGCGATATTGCGCCAGCTCCACCTGGGTCTTCGCATTGGCTGTCTGGGCACGCATGGCGAAGATGTCGAGAATCAGGCTGGTGCGGTCGAGAATCTTCACTTTCAGTTCCTGCTCGATATTGCGAAGTTGCTTGGCCGAGAGCTCATCGTCGAAGATGACCATTCCCACGGGCTGGGGAATCTGCATCTCCTCTTCCTCGGAGGCAGGATACAGCTGTAGCTGCTCAAGCGCTTCGTCGTGGGCATCCTGGCACTTCTTGATATAGTCGCGGATCTCCTCCAACTTGCCCTTGCCCACATAGGTCACCTGGCTCGGTCCCGCCACCTTCTGGGTGAAGCGCTTCACGGTGACGGCTCCTGCGGTATCGGCCAGAAACTCCAGTTCGTCAAGGTATTCCTTGGTCTTCGCCTCGTCCTGCTCGCGGGTAATCAGTCCCACGAGAACAGCAGTCTCGGCCTTGGCCTCGGATATCACGAATTCTTTCATTCTGTTGTGTCTGTTCTATTATTAAATGATGTTCTTGCGTACATTGTTATATAGCAGGGTGCAAATGTACGAAAATATTGCCAAACAGACAAGCAATTGCGGAACATTATTACAACAACCAAGAGAGGAGAACGCATACGTAAACGTTTTCGTAACTTTTTACGGATTTAATTGTGCGGAATTTGACATAAATCAAGTTTTGATATATCTTTGCAGCGGTTAAAACAAACAACAAACTCGTTTTTCAGAAACCAACTACATAATCACAAACTACTAAAACTTGAAAAGAGAAAAATGAGCACCCTGCGTGAGCAGCGTGCTTATTTTTGTTATGGGGAGAGAGAAACAAGCATGATGAATTTTTCGTACAAACTCGTTTCCATAATTCTCATATTCCGAAACAAACTGCCAGAAGGCCGAAAAAACGCCCAAAATCCGCATTTTTGAACTCACGGCACAAACCACTGTAAACCAACGACTTACAACCCGAACACGTCCAACAGGAAGGATACCCTCAAACCGACAATTTGCAAAAGCATAGCTCTTAGACCCTAAAGTCAACGAATTGAGCCTCTCAAAGCTTAGCTTTTAAGAGCTAAGAGCAAAGCTTTGACGACCCAAGAACAATGCTTTGAGAACCCAGAAGCATAGCTTTTACACCCCCACTCCACTTTCGCCGCCTTTCAAAAGCATAGCTTTGACCATTTTGAAGCCATTTTCTGACGCTCAAATCACTGTGAAAAAGTCTTAAAAAACGATGAAACATTCGGACAAATTCAAGGGTGTTGAAGGAGTTGAAGGAGTGCAAGGCGTTCAAGGAGCCGATGAACACATGGACGAAATAACCACTTCTTGCGAGATTTTCTAAAGAAAATTTGTGAGGTTAGGGAATAATTCGTATCTTTGCATAATTGAATATCATAAACCCATAAAACATTTACAACCATGAGAGTAATTATCGAACCCGACTTCGCGAGTCTGTCAAAATGGGCCGCAGAGCATGTCATCAGAAGAATCAACGAGTTTAATCCCACCCCCGACCACAAGTTCGTGCTCGGCTTGCCCACCGGATCTTCACCCGAGGGAATGTACGCAGAGTTGGTCAAAGCATACAAGGAAGGACGCGTTTCGTTCAAGAACGTGCTGACATTCAACATGGACGAGTACGTTGGACTGCCCGAAGAGCACCCCGAGAGCTACCATTCGTTCATGGCACGCAACCTCTTCGACCACATCGACTGCCCGAAAGAGAACATCCATATCCTCAACGGCAACGCCCCCGATCTGGAAGCTGAGTGCGCACACTACGAGGAAATGATTCGTGAGGCCGGCGGCATCGACCTCTTCCTCGGCGGCATCGGACCCGACGGACACATTGCCTTCAACGAGCCTTGCTCCTCACTGGCAAGCCGCACTCGCGTAAAAACGCTCACAACCGACACCATCATCGCCAACTCACGCTTCTTCGACGGCGACGTGAAGAAGGTTCCCACCACGGCTCTGACCGTGGGTGTTGGCACCGTTCTCGATGCACGCGAAGTGATGATCCTGGTGAACGGCCACAACAAGGCACGCGCTCTTCAGGCTGCCGTTGAAGGACCCGTCACACAGATGTGGACCATCAGCGCCCTGCAGACTCATCGTCACGGCATCATCGTCTGCGACGAGGCCGCTACCGACGAGCTGAAAGTTGGTACCTACAAGTACTTCAAGGATATCGAGAGAAACAACCTGTAAAGCAGGAACGGGTTCCATCCGTATCTCACAGGGATCCTTAGCGTGTATCTACACATTCGACAAAAACCCGCCCCACCCGCATACAAAATGCGGTGGGGGCGAGTTTAACATCATCAAAGAGATTCACTTTTAAAACAAAAAAACCAATAACTATGCGACTCAATCTAAGCTCACAAGTGGTACTGAACAAGGTACCCGAAGAATTCTACAAACCTAAGACTGCCGTAGATCGTTCTGAAATCACCCGTCAGGAGAAGATACTGACCGACATCTACGCCAAGATTGAAGAAGGTGCGCAAGCCATTGCCGACACCATCGAAACAGAAATCAAACAACGCCAACGCGAAGGCCGCTTCTGCATCATGGGACTCGGAACGGGTAACTCACTCACACCCGTATATGACGAGCTCATCCGCCGTCACAAGGAACAGGGACTCAGCTTTAGCAACGTGGTGGTTTTTAACGCCTATGAGTATTTCCCTCTGGCCAAAGACGCACAGCACAGCGCCATCGGACAACTGCGCGAGCGTTTCCTCAGCCATGTTGACATCGATCCGCAGAATATTTTCACTCCCGATGGAAGCATCCCGCAGGATAGCGTACAGCAGTATTGCCAGCTCTACGAGCAGCGCATCAAGACATTCGGAGGACTCGACCTGATGCTTCTCGGTATCGGACGTATCGGTAACATCGCCATCAACGAACCAGGCTCTGGCATCAATTCCACCTCACGCCTGATGCTGATTGATGCCACATCACGCGAGGAGTCGAGCATGAGCTTCGGTACCAACGAGCCCGTTCCGCCCTGCGCCGTAACCATGGGTATCGCCACCATCCTCTCAGCACGCAAGATCTTCATCACAGCATGGGGCGAAGAGAAAGCCGACATCATCCAGAAAACCGTCGAGGGTGCTATTACCGATAACATCCCCGCATCGTTCCTGCAGACTCACAACGACGTCCATGTGGTCATCGACCTCGCAGCAGCAGGCCGCCTGACACGTATCGTTCACCCCTGGCTCGTTACTTCGCTGAAGTGGACCGACAAGCTCACACGCTCAGCCCTTGTATGGCTCTGCCAGAAGACGGGCAAGCCCATCTTGAAGCTGACCAACAAGGACTACAACGAGAATGGTCTTTCCGAGCTGCTCGCCTTACACGGCTCTGCCTATAATGCCAATATCAAGATCTTCAACGACCTGCAGCACACCATCACCGGTTGGCCTGGTGGCAAGCCCGACTCCGACGACACCTACCGTCCAGAGCGTGCGAAACCGTTCCCCAAGCGCGTCATCGTGTTCTCACCCCACCCCGACGACGATGTCATCTCGATGGGCGGAACCATCCAGCGCTTAGTGGCACAGGGACATGAGGTTCACGTTGCCTATGAGACATCGGGCAATATCGCCGTGGGTGACGAAGAGGTAACACGCTTCATGCACTTCATCAACGGTTTCAATCAGCTCTTCGGAGAGTCCAAGGACGAAGTCATCAACAACAAGTACAAGGAAATCAAGGAATTCCTTGCTGCCAAGAAAGACGGCGACATGGACAACCGCGACATCCTGACCATCAAGGGACTGATCCGTCGTGGCGAAGCTCGCACAGCCTGCACATTCAATCACATTCCTCTGGAGCGTGTTCACTTCCTCGACCTGCCGTTCTATGAGAGCGGAAAGATTGAGAAACTGCCCATGGGAGAGGATGACGTGGTCATCGTCAGGGAACTCATCAGCAAAGTGAAGCCTCATCAGATCTACGTGGCTGGTGACCTTGCCGACCCGCACGGCACACACCGCAAGTGTACAGATGCCGTCCTCGCCGCTATTGACGAAGAGAAGAAGGCAAAAGCCAAGTGGCTCGACGACTGCCGCATCTGGATGTACCGCGGTGCCTGGGCAGAGTGGGAAATCGAGAACATCGAGATGTGCGTACCCATGAGCCCCGAAGAGCTGCGCGCAAAACGCAACTCCATCCTCAAGCATCAGAGCCAGATGGAGAGCGCACCCTTCCTCGGCAACGACGAGCGACTGTTCTGGCAGCGTGCCGAAGACCGCAACCGCGGAACTGCCGAGCTGTACGACAATCTCGGACTGGCCTGCTACGAAGCTATGGAAGCCTTCGTGGAATACAAGCCTCTCTAAGTCTCTTAGACATAAGACATCAAAAGACAATTGTAAAAACCAAGTCCCTCTTCTACGGAGGAGGGACTTTTATATGAAGCAACCATCAATGAGAAGATATCTTTACCTACTGCTCTTCACCTTGCTTCCACTGATGTCGCTATCAGCCAAGGGGAAGGAGCAGGCACCCGCCAGCATCATCCGTGTTGCATGCGTGGGCAACAGCGTCACCTATGGCTATGGACTTCAAGACCCTGCCACACAGTCGTATCCCACCCAGCTGCAACAACTGCTTGGCGACAAATACGAGGTGCGTAACTTCGGACACTCGGGTGCTACGCTCCTGAGCCACGGACATCGACCCTATATCAAGGAGCCGGAATTCCGACAGGCACTCGACTTCAAGGCCGACCTCGTAGTTATCCACCTCGGACTGAACGATACCGACCCGCGCAACTGGCCAGACCACGCCGACGAGTTCATCGGCGACTACCGCGCGCTCATCGACTCATTCCGCGTTGCCAATCCTAATGCACGGATCTGGATTTGCCTGATGACACCCATCTTCCACAACCATCCGCGATTCCAAAGCGGCACACGCGACTGGCACGCAGCCATCCAAAAAGAAATCTACAGGGTTGCCACATACAATGTCGGCCTTATTGACCTGAACACCCCACTCTACAATCACCCCGAACTATTCCCCGATGCCCTGCACCCCAATGTAGAGGGAGCCGGCATCATCGCCCGCACGGTCTATGGGGCACTGACAGGCGATTATGGTGAGTTGAAGCCTTCCGCCATGTATGGCAACGGCATGGTCGTGCAACGTCAACAGCCCATTGAGTTTCATGGAACCTTCCAAGCCGGAAGCGAAGTCCGCGTTACCTTCAACGACAGCACCATCGCCACCAATGCCAATGAGCGAGGACAATGGAGCGTCACCTTCCCCAAGATGGAAGCCGGCGGACCGTATCGTCTCTCGTTCTCTACAGGGGTCAAGCCCAAACGAGGCATGGCACGCTATGGTCTTCCACGCTACCACGAAATAACCTTCGATAGCGTCTATGTGGGTGAAGTGTGGCTCTGCTCCGGACAGTCGAACATGGAGTTCACACTCAACAGCACCACCACCGCACAACAGGATCGGGATTTGTTCCATCATCCCTCATCCTTCATCTCTTATTGCGACCTCTCTACCCTCTATCCCACCGACCATGTGGAATGGTCGGAAGCACCGCTCGACTCGGTGAACCACCTGCGCCTGCTCCACCAACCACGTTGGCAAGCCTGCACACCGGAAAATGTTGGTAACTTCTCCGCCATCGCTGTTCACTTCGGACGTGTACTTGCTGACAGCCTGCGCATCCCCATCGGCATCATCTGCAACGCCGTCGGAGGTACGACAACAGAGTCGTGGATTGACCGCCGCACGTTGGAATGGGAGTTCCCCAACATCCTCTACGACTGGTATCATGCCGACTACGGACAGGCATGGGCACGGGGCAGAGCGTTGAAGAACATCGCCAAGGCTCCCAACACCAAGCTACAACGGCATCCCTATGAGCCCGCCTATATGTTCGAAGCTGGCATCCT
>JAFSWU010000054.1 GCA_017444365.1 Prevotella sp. | reverse complement strand
TCCCCGGCGTTTACACGCTGGGCTGAAAGCTGCGGCTTCTTCAAAAGTCACTGAGATAACAACAGTATAGATAACTAATAGATAATTAACAGTTAACAAAACATAAAACTTTTCCAATTATTTGGAAAGCAACATAGAAGATATGAGAGGAAATGTCAGTACTACGACTAACAGCGTGCAAACTATAGCAAGCACGACAGGCAGCATCAAGGAGGATACGGAGGACATGAACGGCAAAGCTGCAAGCATGTTGCAAACCATAGGTAATATGGAGGAAACGAGCGGCCAACTGCACAATGTCGTGAAAGAGCAGGCTAACAACGTAGCCGAGGTGCTGGAACATACATCGGCCATCTTCAGCACGCAGGAGGAAATGGCTGGTCATGTGGGTAAACTTGGCGAAAAGTTGCACGCGGAAGTAATTGAGATAGAGGACAAGATGGAGGCTACGAACAGACTGCTGACGCAGAAGTTCGACGAGTTCTCGGAACTGCTGAAGAAGAGCAACACCGAGGCACTGGTGGAGGTGATGAAGAAAGTGACCGAGGAATTCCAGAAACAAATGAACGCCCTGATAAACAAACTGATTCAGGAGAACTTCGACCAGCTGAACAAGAGCGTGGAGCGACTGAACCAGTGGCAACAGGAGAACAGGGAAATGATAGCCCGCCTGACAGCGCAATACAAAGAAATGGCCACCGACTTTGAGGGCACATCGACCACGCTCACAAAGGTGAAGGAGGATACGGAAACGCTGGTGAGCAGCGGCGGCAAACTGCACCAGATTATTGATGCGCTGAACAAGGTTATCGTGGAGGACGAGAAGTTTATCAAAATTTCTTCCGACCTGCAGAGCACGGCCACGCTGACGAAGACCAACTTTGAACAGTTCGACGCTTCGACCAAGGCACTGAATGACTGGGTGAAGAAGCAGCGAAACTTTGTAGATGCCGTGAGCCTGCTGATACAGAAACTGGACGAGTTGAACAAGATACGCGACTACGGTGAGGAATTCTGGAAAGAGACGCGCACAGAAATGAACAAAACCGTATCGACCATGACTAAGGGTTCAGAAACGCTGAAATCGGAGCTTGCCGGAATAGACCGTCAGTTCTATCAGCGGCTGAACGTGACGCTGGCCAATCTGGATGCCTGCATTCAGGCAATGGTGAAGAACAACGAAAGGCGGTAAGACATGGCAAAGCACAATATATGGATGTCCGTTTCGGACTTGATGACCGGCCTGATGGTGATATTCCTGTTTGTAGCCATCGCCTATATGCTGAAAGTGCGCGAAAACCAGAACGTGCTGACAGACTATGTTGAGACACGCCAGCATCTGCACGAAAAGCTGGTGAATGAATTCAAGGGCGATACGGCTGAGTGGAAAATGACCGTAGGCAAAGACTTGTCTATGAAATTCAAGGAGCCGCAGGTGCTGTTCGTGCCAGGCTCAGCCCAGTTGCAACCGCGCTTCTGCCAGATACTCGACGACTTCATTCCCCGATACCTTGACATTCTGCTGAATGATTCTTTAGCCGACCGCATACAAGAGATTAGAATTGAAGGGCATACTGACGATGTGCTAATGAAGAAGTTTGGTAACGACCCTTATTTGTCAAATGTTCTCTTGTCGCAGATGCGGTCATACAATGTATTGAAGTATATACGCGACATGCCCGCCTATCAGCAGTTCACCGAAGAACAACAGAAACGACTGGAATTCTGGTTCACAGCCAATGGGCTTTCTTACGGCAAGGCATTGGACGATGAAGATGAATATGTTGCGGTTTCTCGCAAGGATATAAACCGCGACAAATCGCGTCGCGTAGAGTTTCGACTGGTCACATCGGGCGAGGAAGTGCTTGAGAATTTCGTGGATAGCATAAATAAACCATAGCCCAAAAATATGCCTCAGATGAGCGTCGAAAGTGAAAGCCCAATCTTTGACTTTGCTCCATTGAAAGCCTTTTTGGAGAGTCGCGGCTTCAAGGTTGGCAAAAGCCAGCCCTACGAGCCCATCGACCCAGGTGTAATCACACGACAGGCCGTGGAGAGTGGCGATATTGATTTCCAAGACGATGGAATATACGTCAAAGATAAGGTTTCGGGAAACAAACATCAGGTTTTCTTGTATCTCAACTCGTATAACATGGCAGCATACGGAAAGCCGCGCTACCACATTTGCCGCTGTAGAACCATCGAGGAATTTATTGAGTCGGGGCAGTTTAGCCGCTATACTCGGGCGAATACTGACCCCGTGCCTGTCTATGACCGCTCGGCTGGTCGCAGAAGGATGGTTGATGCCCTGCCTCTGTGCCAAAACTGTCTGAGCAAGATTCGCGAATACGGCTCAATATCATCTGCTGATTTCGTTGAGATACTGAAACGTGCCAATGAGGATTATGACAACAACGAGGGCGAGGTGGAAGTGGATATTTTCGGCTATACAAAAGATTGGGAGGCTATCAGTCGGGCCTATCGCACAAAGCAGAATTTTACTTGTGAGGAATGTGGCTTACACATAGAAAACGAACTCGATCGAATGTATTTGCACACCCACCACGTCAACGGCAACAAGATTGACAATCGTGAGCGCAATCTTCGCTGCCTCTGTGTCCGTTGCCATGCCAATGTCGATGACAATCACCGCCAGCGGCTGACAACAGGAGCTAACAGGATAATCTATGAGGAGTTTTGCAGGAAGTTCCCAAAGGTTTAATTCGTCTTTCCTCTCTATATATGCATATATGGATTGTCCAGCAAATTGGGGCAGGCTCTTGATTTCCTGATGTAGAATCGAGAGCCTGCCCCCAATTTTATAATTGCACTTTGTGTTACTTCACGCTCCCCGTCTTCAGTTCACTGTCGAGGAAACTGTAGACATAGCGGGCACTCTGGTGGTAGAGACCAGTGGCGTCGCGTTGCAGCCGCTGGTAGGTGTCAGAGTTGATGACCGTGGCGAGAGCCTGCTCCAGGGTGAGCTGCGGCTGGTCTTCGATGAGCAGCAGGGCGAGGTTCTTAACCATGTCGATTTTCATCTGTTCTTGTTCGCTCATAGTCTTTTCAGGATTTTGACGGCACGCTCAGTGCCGAAGAAGTATTGGAAGGTGATGCCGCGCATGTTGCGAAGATTGTGTACGAGCGTGGGCAGGTCGATGCTGCGATTCTCATATTTCCATAGCTGCACGCCGACGCGGTCGTTGGCGATGGGGCCGATAACGATGTCATAGTCGTGGGCGGGCTGGCGGCTGGAGTTGTTGCGGTTCAGCAGAATGAACTTGGCCCATTCCTCACTGTAGTCGTCGAAGCGGAGCACTCTCAGCTGCTCCATGGCCGTATCGTCGGCCTCGAAAGTAAGGACGGTGGGCACGCCAGTCTCCAACTGCTCCACTTTGGTCTTGGCCAGGTCCATAGCTTGAGTGTACTCGCGGCTGAGGTAGAAGCCTTGGCCGAAGTCCTTGTTGGGCTTCGATTTGTTGAGGTCGATGTCGCCAAAGTCGTCATTGGTGCCGTGATAGAGAATCATATGAGCGCACCTCCTTTCCTGTGGCAGTATTCGGCTATGTCGCTCACCATCGACTGGAACGACTGCGTGTGGCAGTAGTCATAGTGCTCGTCGACGAACTTGATGCCCCCGAAACGGCTCAGGTAGTTGAACGCCTGCTTGAGCGTCAGTCCGAAGCGGCGGCCAAATTCGGCGGCAAAGATAAGCGTCCACTCCATTTTGTCTGTCATGCTGTATGCCATAATCGCTGTTGGTCTTGTCATTTCGCCGACAAAGTTAAGCATTTTTTTGCAGAATGATTCACTTTGCCCAACATTTTATATAATATTTGTCGAAACAGGCGATTTCTTACCCTTTTGTTTCTATGTTCAGCTGTTGCTCAGACAAAAGGCTACGGGTGAGCTCGTCGTTGGGCTTAATTCTACTCTTATCCAACGCCCGCTGCGCTTCACCAGCCGCATGGTGCCGTTGAGCGTCCATGTGCCATGGCTGCCCCAGATGGTGGCGGTGATGACGGAGGTGAACGACACGCTGGCTGAACCGAAGCTGTTTGAGGTCACCACGACATCGCGCTTCTCTATATTGTGATACTTCATCGAGCCGCTGGCCACCTCTTCCAGCCACTCGCGCTTGGTCTGCGTCATTCCTGTGATGTGGCGAAGGATGATGCCGTCGTCCATCATGGCTCCCAGCCGCACGGTGTCTGCCGCAATCATCGCGGTGTTCCAGTTGTCCAAGAATTGCTCAATCTCCTGATTTATCCTATCCATGCTTGTTCCCTCTTTGCTGAATTTCACACTTTCAATCTCGCTCACGGTAAACTGCCGTTCCGAACCGTCCTTCATCCACACCCGCATGGTCTGCGCCTCACATGCACAGACCATCAGCGTGCAGCATAGTGTGGAAAGCAGTTTGTTCATATGGTTCTGCGAGATTTTGTGTGGGTATCTAACAAACTCCGCCTGAATAAGGCGGAGTCAGGTGGTGGAAGCTTGTCTTTAGTGGGTGTTTTGATGAACCTATGTTCGTGGGGCTACCAACCTATGTTCGTGGGGCTATGAACATAGGTTCACAGGCCGATGAACATAGTTGCGTTTTAGGGGCATGTTTTTAGGGTCGTCAGGAGTTGTTCGTACACCTTAATATATATTACGCGTGCGAGGAGCTGGCCGATGGCGGAACGGACGCTATGATCCTTGTCACCCTGAAGGCGCTCGGCAAAACAAAGGAGGTATCCCAGACC
>JAFSWU010000053.1 GCA_017444365.1 Prevotella sp. | reverse complement strand
TGCTACGTTCCAGCGTATCGCCGAGGACATCATCGTCAATCCTGAGGACATTGAGGGTGGCGACATCACTGCTGCACTCAATAAGAAGATTGCTGCCCTCGTGTACACTGATCCGCAGACCCAGGAGGAAGTTCCCGGCCGCGTCAAGGACATCACCATCAATCTGGCTGAGGGTGAGGCATACACAGTGGCTGCTGCTATCAAGGCTCCTGCCAACGTGACCATCAACGGTAACGGTGCAACGATTGACGCCAGCGGTGCTGATGCCAACTTCATTGAGTTGCAGGGCTCTTCTGTGAAGGCTATTAAGGCTGATGGTGAGACAGAGTCTGATCATTACCTGATTGATGCTGTCACGATTAACGAGGTTACTGTCAACGGTTTGAAGAAGGCCATTATCCGTGATACTCAGAAGACCCTCCTGAAAGCACTGACTATTGAGAACAGTGTGATTGAGGCTTCAGACGGCAAACCGGCTCTTGACTTTGACGGTAAGGGATATATTGAGCAGGTAACTGTTAATAATTCTACTGTATGGTCAAGCACTGGTACTAACAAGTTCTTCGCCAAGTATGGTAGCCGTCCCAAGAACCTGTGGTCAGACGATGATGCTGGTCCCTATACGGTTCAGGGCTTCGACGTTCAGAACTCTACATTTGTAAACATCGCAAATTCTAAGAACTTCTGTGACATCAGTCAGAAGGGAACCGTTAACAATGTCTATACACTGAAGAACAACATCTTCGTGAACTGCGGCAAGAGTGGTCAGGTGGTTGTCGGCTTCAACGGTGGTCAGACCAGTGCTACTCCTGTCTGGGATGTTGACGGCAACGTCTTCAACTACGACGGTAATGACGTCAGTGCTGCTGAAGTTAAAAAGGCCGGCCAGAAGGCTGATGAGGACATCGTGAAGAACAGCCTGACATGCAGAGTCCTGTTCTCGGATGTTGAGAAACCTGACTTCGGTGGTATCATCGTGCTGGCTCCCGACACCGAGGCTCCTGAGACGCTGCCTGGCGATCCGCGCTGGTTGCTGAGCGCACTGGATGGCTACACCATCACTGTCCAGACATCGAACGGACATGGTACAGCCAGTGCCCAGTATCCTTACGCCATCGAGGGTGAGGAAGTTGGCCTGACCGTCAAACCGGAAGAGGGTTACGTGATAGAGTCCATCGTCATGTTGGATGCTGACGGTTACGTGATTGGCCTTGTCACCGGTGACACGTTCACCATGCCCGGACAAGATGTCGTCATCTACGTAGGCTTTAAGAATACGGCTACTGGCATTGATGCCATCGAGAACGATGCAGACTTCGACGAGGGTGAATGGTACACTATCAATGGTGTCCGCGTAGACCAGCCGACGAAGAAGGGCCTGTATATCCACAATGGCCGCAAGGTCGTGATTAAGTGAGAATAAAGCAGAGCTCGCTCATGCTTTATCGAGCGTGAACGAGCTCGAGCTTCTTGTAACTACAACTATGACAACTTGGACAACCTTTGGCTATGAACGCCGTGTTGTCTTAGTTGTCATAGTTGTCTTTAAATTAAATATGAGCCTATGTTGTCGTTGTAAATGAAAAAGTGTTGCAATTTATTTTGCTTTTTGCGCACTTATTCGTACCTTTGCCCCCATGAATGACATTGAAATAAAGCGGATGGCTGGATTGCGCGGGCTTAAGGAGTTCGTACAGTTCCATTATGACATGTACCGCGACTGCAAGCAGGCGGTGCCTTTTTTGTATTCCGAAGAGATGAATACGCTGCGCAGCGACCGCAATGCTGCCTTTGAATGCTGTGAGGCTGAGTACTTCATGGCCTACCGTGACGGTAAGGCGGTGGGGCGCGTGGCTGCCATCATTAACCACCGTGCCAATGAGCGCTGGCAGCGCAAGCAGGTACGCTTCGGCTGGCTCGACTTCATTGACGACCAAGCGGTGTCGAAGGCTCTGATAGAAACCGTCGAGCAGTGGGGACGTGAGCGCGGCATGACCGAGATCATCGGCCCTATGGGCTTTACTGATATGGATCGCGAGGGTATGCTCATCGAGGGTTTCGACGAGGATGCCACCATGTATGTCAACTATAACTATCCGTACTATCCCCAGCACATCGAGCAGATGGGCGGCTTCCAGAAGGACAACGACTATATGGAGTATTTGGTGAAGGTGCCTGAGGTGGTTCCCGACAAGTTCCATAAGTTGGCAGAGATGGTCAAGAAGCGCTATAACCTGCAAGTACGGAAGTTTACGCGCAAGGAATTGCTCAGCGGCAAAGGTCACGAAATCTTTAACATCATCAATGCCACCTACAAGGACTTGTATGGCTATTCGCAGCTGTCGGACCGACAGATTGACCAGTTGGTCAACCAGTATATCAAGATTGCCGACCTGAACTTAGTGACAGCCATCGAGGACTGGAGCACACCGGAACATCAGTTGGTGGGTTTCGGCATCACCTTCCCCTCGTTTACTTCTGCACTGCGCAAGACACGCGACGGACGGCTGCTGCCCTTCGGCTGGTGGCACTTGCTGCGCACGCTGAAATGGCACAAAACCAAGGTGGTAGACCTGCTGCTCATCGGTGTATTGCCTGAATACCGTGGTAAGGGCGCCAACTCGCTCATCTTTGACGACCTCATCCAGTGGTTCCAGCGCTATGGCTTTGAGTATGCCGAGGCCATGCCGCAGATGGAAACCAATGAGCACATGCGCGGTCAATGGCAGTACTTAGAGTCGCGCATCCACCGCCAGCACCGCTGCTATTGCAAAGTGCTTTAACTACAACAGATATTTTTTTAGAAGACAACTTGGACAACTCAGACAACTTTTAATAACACACATATTGATGAATTAATAAAAAAGGTTGTCTTAGTTGTCCAAGTTGTCTTCAATAGAACTACGGGTTGTCGTTCCTGTCGTGCTCGATCAGTTCGAGCAGGCGATCGACAGCTTCTGCCTCGGGGATGTTCTTGGCTACGCACTCCTTCTGGCGGTAGAGGCTGATTTTGCCACGACCTGCACCGACATAGCCGTAATCGGCATCGGCCATCTCGCCGGGACCATTGACAATGCACCCCATGATACCAATCTTCAGACCCACGAGGTGGCTGGTAGCTGCCTTGATGCGGCGGATGGTGTCCTGCAGGTTGTAGAGCGTGCGCCCACAGCCTGGACAGGAGATGTACTCCGTCTTGGTGAACTTGATGCGGGCAGCCTGGAGGAGAGCCTCCCCCAACCCCTCCAATTGGAGGGGAGAAAAGTCAGGACAATGTATTATTATGTTGGTGGCCTTACGGTCGATGAGGAGGGCGCCCACGGCCATGGCGGCTTTTAGCTGGAGGGTTCCCCCGGGGGGGGGGGGGGTGGGCTCAGTGGGTATTGTGGGTGTTGTGGGGGAGGTGAGAGCTGTTGATTCC
>JAFSWU010000052.1 GCA_017444365.1 Prevotella sp. | reverse complement strand
TTCTTGTCTTCAGCCTCCAAGTCCATGCCGCTATCCTCAACCGCCTGTTGGGCTGCAACAAGTGCCAGCTGGGTGTAGCGGTCCATCTTGCGAGCCTCTTTACGGTCGATGTATTGATTGACATCGAGATTCTTTACCTCACAGGCAAACTTGCTCTTGAACAGGGTGGTGTCAAAAGACTGGATGGGTGCAGCACCGCTGACACCATTGACCAGATTCTCCCATGTCTCTTCGGGGGTATTACCAACGGGTGTGACAGCACCAAGACCTGTTACGACAACTCTTTTTAATTCCATAAATGAAAAGTTGGATGGATGGAGTGAATCATCAAGAAGTCAGGAAGCCAAGAAGTCAGGAAGCCAAGACAAATGCGTCATGACTACTTGGCTACTTGGCTCCCTGACTTCTTGATAATTCTACAAATATTTATTTATTGTTCTCCTCAATGTAAGCGATAGCGTCGCCAACAGTGCTGATCTTCTCTGCCTTATCGTCGGGAATAGAGATACCGAACTCCTTCTCGAACTCCATAATCAACTCTACTGTATCAAGTGAATCAGCTCCGAGATCGTTAGTGAAACTTGCTTCGGGCTTTACCTCTGCCTCATCAACACCCAGTTTGTCTACGATAATAGCTTTTACTTTGCTTTCAATTTCTGACATAATCTTTTCTTTTTTAAATTATTGATTAATTACTTGTTATCTTCAAATCGGGTGCAAAGGAACGAATTTTTATTGAATTGTGCAAATGTTTTTTGTAAAAATACACTCTTCTTTGCACACCCACCCCCCTATTGTGCAACTTTTTACCCGCTTGTTCATAAAAACTTTCATTTTCTTTCGTTTGTTCCAAAATAAATATTTAAATTTGCGGAAAAATCAATCGAATATCATTATGACGTTTACCCAACATTGCAACGAGATCTTTAATCAAGCCATTCGTGACTACCACGTTTACGACAACATTGACCAGCCCATCAACAATCCTTATGAAGAAGGTAGTATTGAAAACCGACTCTATCTGAAGAACTGGATAGACACTGTTCAGTGGCACTTTGAAGACATTATACGCGACCCGCAGATCGATCCCGCAGAAGCATTGGTGCTGAAGCGCCGCATCGACAAGTCGAACCAGGACCGCACAGACCTCGTGGAGCAGATTGATGCCTACTTCCGCCAGCATTATGCCGACGTCAAGGTGTTGGCTGACGCCCGCATCAATACCGAGAGTCCCGCCTGGGCCATCGACCGCTTGAGCATTCTGGCTCTGAAGATCTATCACATGCGCGAGCAGGTGGAACGTCCCGAGGCCACTCCCGAACACCGTCAGAAGTGCCAGCAGAAACTCGACATCCTGTTGGAACAGCAGGTGGACCTCGGCACCGCCATCAACCAGTTGTTGGAGGATATTGAGGCAGGCCGCAAGTACATGAAGGTGTATATGCAGATGAAGATGTACAACGATCCCTCTACCAATCCCGTGCTATACAAGAAATAAAAGCCAAGGGACCTGATAATGAAAACCGAACACATTCTGATTATTCGCTTCTCGGCAATGGGCGACATTGCCATGACTGTGCCCGTTGTATGGGCCTTGGCCCAACAGTACCCACATCTGAGAATTACGGTACTGAGCCGGCCTTTTGCCCGTACGTTCTTTGAGAACCTTGCGCCCAACATCAGCTTCATGGAAGCCGACCTCCAAGGAGAGTATCATGGCGTGAAGGGACTGAACGCACTGTATCGGCGGTTGGTGGCCAAGCGATTCACCTGCATTGCCGACCTGCACGACATCCTGCGTTCCAAATATTTGCGATTGCGCTTCAACCTGGAACACTACCGAGTGGCGCATATCAATAAACACCGCTCCATGAAGCGAAAGCTCATCAGCCAGCAGAACAAGGTGATGCAACAGCTGCCCACGTCGTTTGAAAACTATGCCGACGTGTTTGCCCGCCTGGGCTATCCCGTCAGGTTAGAAGGTTTCAAGTCTATCTTCTCGCCCGAGGAAGCCTCGTTGCGCAAACTGCCGGAGGCCATCGGCGAGAAGCCCGGTTTCCAGCGTTGGATCGGTGTGGCTCCCTTCGCCGCTCACCCTGGAAAGATCTATCCCGTGGAGCGCATGGAGCAAGTCATTGCCAATGTGATCCAGAAACACCCCTCCTGCCGTGTGTTCCTGTTCGGTGGTGGAAAGAGCGAAATAGAGGTGTTCAACCGCTGGTCATCAACCTTCCCAAACTGCACCTGTGTGGCATCAGTTCTCAAGGGACTTCAGCAGGAGCTCATATTGATGAGTCATCTCGATGTCATGTTGAGCATGGACTCTGCCAATCTCCACCTGGCTTCGCTGGTCGGAACCCCCGTGGTGAGCGTGTGGGGAGCCACCCACCCCTATGCCGGTTTTATGGGCTGGGGACAGTCGGCAGAGAATGCCGTGCAGACCGAGCTGCCCTGTCGCCCTTGTTCGGTATATGGCAACAAGCCTTGTCTGCGTGGTGACTTTGCCTGCATGAACAACATAGACCCATCAGACATTGTGGAGCGCATGGAGAAGTTCCTGAAGATCTGAGCCATGAAACCCTTGCTGACCCTGTTCGTGTGGTTGTGTTGTTCCATCACGGGTGCGGCACAAGACTCCACCTTCGTTCATACCGACTCCTGGCAAGAACTGGTGGATGCCTGGTATGAAGACTGGGAAGACGAGGAAACCACCAACCGAGCACAACTATACGAGCTGTTGGGGGAACTTGCCTCGCAACGCCCGAATCTGAACAATGCCACTCGCGAGGAGTTGGAACAATTGCCCTTTCTCAGCGAGACCCAGGTGGCCGACCTCCTCGAGTACCTATATAAATATAAGGAGATGAGAAGCTGGAACGAGCTCATCCTCATCCCCTCGCTCGAAGAGGCCCAACGCCAGCTGTTGCCCTGCTTCTTTGTGCTACAACCCAAGGCACAACCCCTCTTCCCTTCCCTGAAGAACATTCTCCGCTACGGCAAACACGACCTCACCCTCACGGGACGGCTGCCGTTCTATCGGCGGCAAGGCGACCGCGACGGATATCAGGGCTACCCCTACCGCCACTCCTTCCGCTACACCTTTCAGTATGGACAGCGGGTGAAAGCCGGAATGATTGGTGCCCAGGATGCCGGTGAGCCGTTTTTCAAAAGTTGCAACAACAAAGGGTATGACTTCTATTCCTTTTATCTATATATCGGCAAGCTGGGCCGCTTGAAGTCGGCGGTGGTAGGACGCTACCGCCTGCGCCTGGGCATGGGACTGGTCATGAACAACGATTTCTCGCTTGGGAAACTTGCCACGTTGCAAACCTTCGGCCGCTCCTCCAACAGCATACGTCCCCACTCCTCGCGCATGGAGTCCACCTACTTACAAGGTGGGGCTGCCACGCTCACGCTCTTTCGAGGACTCGATGTCACCGCCTTTGTCTCCCATCGGCAGATTGATGCCACGTTGGACAAAGAAGGCAAGACCATCACTACCCTGCTCACATCGGGCTATCATCGCACGGAGAGCGAGATACGCCGCAAGCATAATGCCACAGAGACCATGACGGGCGGCCGCATCGGCTTTCTTCATAACGGATTCCACATCGGAGCCACCGCGGTTGCCTCGCACTACAGCCTGCCCCTGAAGCCCAACACCAGCCAGCTCTACCGCCGCTACTACCCCTCGGGAAGCAGCTTCTGGAACGTCAGCACCGATTACGGCTACCAGTCACGACGGCTGAACATCAATGGTGAGACCGCCATTGACCAAGGGCATGCCCTTGCCACCCTGAACACACTCAGCTTCGAGCTCACCCCCTCGCTCACACTCATGGCACTACAGCGGTTCTACAGCTATCGTTACAATGCCTTGCGAGGAAATAGCTTCAGCGACGGAAGCACCCTCAGGAACGAGAGCGGCTTCTACTTAGGAGCTCAGTGGTATCCCAGCCGTCAGCTTCAACTCCAGGCCTACATCGACTATGTATATTCACCTTGGGCAAAATATCAGATTTCCCAAGCATCACGAGCATGGGATCAAATGCTCAGTGCCACCTGGAAGCGGGGGCCGTGGAAACTCCTTGCCCGCTATCGCTTGAGGCTCCGACAACGTGACAATGCTGATAAAACCGCCCTTGAACCACGCACCGAGCATCGGGCCCGGCTCTCGTTGGGTTATGAGAACCAAAGGCTTACTCTGCGCACACAGGCCGATTGGGCGCAAACCACCCAACGCCAGCACAGTCGCGGCTACATGCTCAGCCAGCATGCAGCACTATCGCTGGGGCGCCTCAGCATGAACGGCATGTTCGGCTATTTCCATACCGACGATTACGACAGCCGACTCTATGTCTATGAACGCAATATGCAACACGAATTCTTCTTCCCCATGTACTACGGCAAGGGCATCCGCTACAGTCTGTGGGCTCGCTGGGAACTGTCAAAACATCTGTGGATAACCATGAAGATTGGCACCACCAACTACTTCGACCGCTCCCACATCGGCTCTTCCTATCAGCAAATCAACCATAGTTCCCAAACCGATGCCGACCTGCAGCTCCGCTTCCGTTTCTGAACAGGGCAAATGACACCGATAGGCAAAGACATTTGTGAAATACCTGTAAAACCATCGATGTTTTGGACTGAAACTGCTTAAAGATTGAAAACTTTTTACTAACTTTACGCCCAAACAACAAATCATGAATAATATGCAAGACGTAAATCGCCTAAAACTAGTGTCGGTAGAACAGAAGAAGGGAGGAGTCCGCGATGCTGATAACATCGTGGGAGGGCACCCCAGCAAATGGTTATCTGAAGAATTAGGGGTAAATCCTTCCACCGTCTCTAAATGGTGTACAAAGTCCTCTCAGCCAGACCTAAACTGCCTGATAAAGATATCTGGTAACTCCTTAAAAATGTAAGAACGATGAACGAAATAAAAGAAGGTTTAGCTCGGCGGCCCGAAGGGGAAAGCCAATATCAAAGCGCGGTGGAGATCATCAAAACCGCGATACTGCAAAGCCAGGCCCGAGCTGCAAAGGCTGTAAACCAGGAGCAACTGGCGTTGTATTACGGCATTGGCAGATATATTTCAGATAATACCCGAAACAAGAATTGGGGAACAGGTGCAATAGAAACCATCAGCAAGCGCTTACGTCTGGAACTCCCTGGTTTGCGTGGTTTTGGAGTGTCGAGTCTGAAAAACATGCGCATCTTTTATGAAGCATGGCAAATGATGGAACCCAATTCGCCAATCGCAATTGGCGAATTAGAAGGCGGTACTTCGAAAATGGAAGGAAAAAGCCCAGAAGCAATTGATAATCAGGGTGATGTAATTCGCCAATTGCCATTGGCGAATTTACCTAACTTCCCTTTGGCTGAGTTCTTAAGCATTAGTTTTACCCATCATATTCGTATATTGGAGAATGCTAAAGACATCGATGAGCGCTTGTTCTATATCCGCTATTGTCATAATTATAAGCCCACAACAGATGATTTGCCTGGCATCATAAAGAAGCAAGACCTTTATCACCATCAAGACAAGATGCCCAACAATTTCTTGGCTACCATCCCCGACTACAAACAGGCATATCGCGCCATTCGTATGTTCAAGGATGAATATCTTCTTGACTTTATCAACGTCGAGGAATTGGGTATGCACGACGAAGACATAGATGAAAGCGTGATAGAGAGCAACATCGTTCACAATGTGAAGAACTTCATTATGACCTTTGGGCGTGGTTTCACTTTCTCTGGCAGCCAGGTACACTTCGATAAACTGGGACACGACCACTGGATAGATCTGCTGTTTTTCAACCGAGATTTGAACCGAACCGTGGTCTTCGAGTTGAAGAATGGCAAGTTCAAGGTGGGCTATCTGGCACAGTTGAGTGCCTATCTGCGTATTCTGAACGACGATGACCGCCGCGACCACGAAGAGGCACCTGTCGGTATCATCCTCTGCAAGAATGCCGATAAGGACTATGCTGGGTATATCATGCAAGATTTCCGTCAACCAATGGGTGTAGCCACCTATAAAACAGCTGACGAAATGGATCCCGAACTCCTGAAGGCTCTGCCACCAAAGGAAGAGCTACAAAGAGTGTTCAAGGAGAGTAGTAAAAAGAAGGACGAAGAGTAAAAACGAGAAGATTATGGCAAAGCTGACCACCGACGAGGTAAAGACGTTCATCAGCGAAGTAAGGTCGAAAGGCAGCATCCTGCCTGAGGTGGATATGGAGAAATATGTGTGT
>JAFSWU010000051.1 GCA_017444365.1 Prevotella sp. | reverse complement strand
TGATAGACTTTCCATTCTTAGAAGCAATTGTACCTTCAGATGAATAAGTCTTTTCGATGGACGGATCATACAGAGAATAGTATTTATGCGTATAATCCAGATAGTCGAACCTGCTATGGAACTCATAATCATACTCATACCAGGTGTCGTCTGACGGGATGGTATAACCTTCCGGACATGGATCATATATTGTTTTGAATGCAGCTGTGGACGCAGGACCATCGGGATTACCCCACAAAGCGCTCGGATATTCTACCCAACGTTTGTCTTCTGAATAGAAGAGTGTAGAAGGACTTTGGATGAGGTGCTCTATCCTTAAAGGAGATGGCGTCTCAGCAACAACCAGTTCTTGATAGCGGAACGGGTCTTTTCTACCCCACTGATAATAGAGCCCGTTTGTCGACTCAAGACCAAGCTGAACAGTAGTGGCGCCTAGATTTCGGTCCAAATATGCGTGTGTAGCCTCTGTGAGACGGATTTCTTGCGGACGGTCGGTTGCCCAGATGTGCCAGCTCCAGAGGATGGTGCCGGATGCATCGGTTACGGCAATGACGGCATTGCCTTTCACAGCGGAAGCATTGAAAAAGACACGGCCATTCTGGAGTGTTACATTCGATACTACTTCGTGGTCTTGCCAAAGGAGTTTGGCGGCAGCTGGTACGATGGTGGCATCAGAGGTGTGGAAGCCGTAACCGGCCATAATACCCTTGTTGCCGTTGCCGATGGTGGTGGCGTCGAAAGAATAGACACCTTCTTTTTCGACGATGTAGCAGTTGGCGGTCTCAGAACTAGAGAGATTCTCTACACCGGAAAGCCCTTGCTCGATGACCAAACTATCGAGCAGCTGCGGACTATCAGACTTGAAATAGACGGCAGCGGAGCGGATTGCATGGCTTGGGTTTGAGGCAACGTGGAAGGTATGGGTATACTCCTTCAGCGCCTTGGTCGAAACTTCGTTCACCCAATCCACACCTGCGGCTACCTCAACGGTATAGTCGATGTTAGAGCGGATCTTGACGGTGATATCGTGGGCATCATCGTCGAGAGAGAATGTCTTCTGTGTCAGGATTAGTGCATTGAGTTGCCGCTGGGTAACAAAGAGTGTGTCGGCCAGGGCTCCGTCTTTGCTGCGGAAGATGACGGAAGTGCTTCTGTCATCGTATGTGTCATTCTTATCGACGGAGAAGGAATGTTTGTAGGTCTCGAGCGCTTTGGTGTCGATGCGTTTCAACCAGGTCACGCCCGCGGGCATAACGATGTTGTAGTCAACGTTGCTCTGCAGCTCCACTTCGATGGTTCCGCCGTTTGCATCGAGATACTTTTCTCGTTCGGAGACAATCAGACCATTGCGGTGCGCCTGGAGGATTGTCAGTGTATCAGTCACATTGGTGGACGTGCTTGAGAACACCACCACCGACGAGCGACTGTCATAAGATTCGTTAGCAGAAACCGAGAAGGTGTGCTTGTAGGTGTTGAGCGCCTTGGTGTCCGTGCGCTTGACCCATTCGGAACCGGATATGATTTCGATCTTGTAGTCGAGGCTAGACTTGAGTTCAACCTCAATAGAGCCGCCCTCGGGAGGAACTTGAACTGAATCTTTGGACAGGATGATGGTACCTTTCTGCGCTTGATGGACGGTGACGGATTCGGAAATGCCGAATGAAGCGTCCTTGAAGGTAATGACGGCCGTTCGGTCGTCGTAGCTGTCGTTTTTCTTTACGCTGAAGGTATAGTCCTTTGAGGTCAGTGCCTTGGAACCGATGTTTTCTAGCCAGCCAGTACCGTTCGAGATTTCAACGGTATAATTGACATTGGATTTGACATTGACCGTAAAGGTGCCACCTTCGTCGCTGATGTTAACCTCTTTCTGGGAAAGGATGATGGCATTGGCCTGCGCCTGCTTGACATTGACATTGATGTTGAGGCCTTCGCTCTGGATAGTGACCACCCCTTGCCTCTCCACCGCCTCAGTGTTGGGCGAAACAGTAATGGAGATATTATTGTCGCCAGCTGCTCCTGATGTGGGAGAAATACGAATCCACGCTGCGTTGGCCGAAGCACTCCATGCGTTGTTACACGTGATGGTGATGGATGCGCTGCCGCCATCGGCTGGAACATCGATGGAATTGTTGCCACTTTTTAGTGTGAGCAAAGGGTCTTCAGTGCAACCGAAGAGGAGCAGTGAGACCAAAGATATGAGGACTAGCCGGAGATATTTCATGGTTTCGTATTTGTTGAGGTTGAGGTGATTTGCCAATAATTCTTACAAAGATAAGAAAAGCAGAAGGAAACTCAAAGCAGATGAAAGGGAATTGAAAAACGGCGGCGGATTCCTGTAATGGTACCCCGTCGGTTGATAGTTTTGTTCAGATGGTGGGATGATGACAAACGTGCCCAGCAATGCGAATAGTATGCATGCTGGGTACGAGTATAGAACCAGGTCGAATTTATCGGCCTACACCGTAAGGAATAACTTTTTTGTCAAGAGTCTCGCCTAACTTAAGACCGGCATAATACATTCCAATCTCTGCGAATACCAAAATGCTTTCTGAGAAAGAACCATGGACAACACCTTGTCCTTGGGTGGCGAGGGCATTCCAGAAACTAGATCCATTCCCGTCAGATTTCAAGCTTGTAATGGAAACGAGCTCATCCCCATTCTTACGGTAAAACCGCGCTTCTGATACCGCATCGCCGTCCTCATCCATCTCCATGAGCTTAACTATCGCATAGTAGTCAGCATCTGGAAAAGCCGCGCGCGTGTGACCCCCTGCACCGAAGTTGCTTTAACCCCCGATAATTTTTTCTGATTGACCCCTATAAAGTCCTGGCCGGTGGGGTCATTTTTATTTCAGTTTACTTGGCGCCCTTTCTGGCATTCATTTTACGGATACTCTCCCCG
>JAFSWU010000050.1 GCA_017444365.1 Prevotella sp. | reverse complement strand
TGCAGGAGCTTGCGGAACTCGATAAGAAGGAAATGGAAAGCGAGTACCAACAGTTTGCCGACCAGTACAGCGAGATGAAGACGAAAATCAATAACGACTCCATCGTGGCACAGCTTTCCGCAGAACAGGAAAAGACACAGAAACTCTTGGCCGAGTTGCAGCAGGTGAAGGCATCCGATGCCCGTGAGATTGCTCGTTTGAAGAAAGAGCTCGCGACGGTTCGTGAAGTGCTTCGTAGCTATGTGCTTGAGATTGATTCGCTGAATCGCTTGAATCAGAACCTCACAGAGGAGAACACCCGCGTGAAGGCACAGTATGCTGAGGCAACACAGCAGATACAGGGACTGAGCACGGAAAAGCAGACGCTTTCCGAGAAAGTGGCTATCGCTGCCCAGCTCGATGCAACGGGTATCAACATGATTGCCAAGAACAAGCGTGGTAAGCAGGCTGATAACATGAGCAAGTGTAAGACAATCCAGGTGAATTTCTCCTTGGCAAAGAACGTGACGGCGCAGGGTGGCATGAAGACGCTCTATGTACGCATCACGTCGCCTACAGGTTCTGTTCTTGGCAATGGAGGAAGCTTTACTTACGAAAACCGCTCGCTGCAATGTACCATGAAGAAGAGCGTGGAATATGGCGGACAGGAGTTGCCCGTAACGCTCTATTGGGAGGTGTCGCAGGCTTTGGTGGCTGGTACCTATCAGGTAAGCATCTTTGCCGATGGCAACATGATTGGCTCAAGGAGTTTTACATTTAAATAGTTTATTCAAAAGCAATCTGCCCCATGCGCAGATGACAGAAAGTTGATGATATGAAGAGGGGGTTGTTCTTTGTGACTTGTGTGCTTCTGGCTACGTGTCTGCCAGTTTGTGCCCAACGGATGCTGTCGCTTGACAGTTGTCGGGCATTGGCTTTGCGTAACAATAAGCAGTTGAATGTCACGCGACTCAAGCAAGATGTGGCGCGAAACACTCGCAAGGCTGTGCGCACCAAGTATCTTCCCAAGGTTGATGTGCTGGGTGGATACGAATATTTCAGTAAGGAAATCTCTTTATTGAGCAACGACCAGAAGGGCACGTTGAGCAATCTTGGAACCAATGCTGTTGGTGGCGTCTCGTCCCACATGAACTCCGTTGTCACGGGGATGGTCGAGCGTGGGCTGGTTACTCCTGAGATGGCACAGCAATTAGGCGCAATGCTTACTCCTGTCGGAGATAAGGTGGCAGCGATGGGGAACCAGCTTGGAGAAGAACTTCGTGATGCTTTCAAGACCGATACCAAGAATATCTGGGCGGCATCGGTCATGTTGCAGCAACCTTTATACATGGGTGGTGCCATCACGGCAGCCAACAAGATAGCTGATATACGCGAGAAGATGGCTGTCAATGAGAATGAGACCGTGATGCAGAACACGCTGCTGAACATCGATCAGACTTATTGGACGGTGGTTTCCCTGAAGAGTAAGCACCAGCTGGCACTCAGCTATCGCGACCTCGTGCAGAAACTTGACGACGATGTTCATAAGATGATTGAACAGGGCGTAGCAACACGTGCCGACGGATTAAAGGTTGATGTGCGGGCGAATGAGGCTGATATGCAGGTCACACAGGTTGAGAACGGCCTTTCCTTGGCTAAGATGTTGCTCTGCCAACTCTGTGGATTGCCATTGGAAGAAGAGATCGTCCTGGTTGACGAGGTGAAGGAATTCGATGCCAAGCAGGCAGCCGTTAGTGAGGCCCGTCTTGTTGCCGATGACCTGCTCATGGAGGATACGGAGGAAAACAGACCCGAGTTGCGCATGTTACAGAATGTCATTGACATGAGTCGGGCATCCACCAAGCTCATCCGGGCTGCCTACTTGCCACAGGTGGCGCTCACGGGCGGATACATGGTAAGCAATCCCAGTGTGTTCAATGGCTTCCAGAGAAAGTTCGCGGGAGTATGGAATGTGGGTGTCATGGTGCGTGTACCTGTCTGGAACTGGTTTGAAGGCGAGTACAAAGTGCGGGCAAGCAAGGCAACGACCAACATTGCCTGCATGGAGATGAACGATGCTCAGGAGAAGATAGACCTGCAAGTGGCACAGTGCCGCTACAAGGTGAGCGAGGCTCAAAAGCGCTTGTCTGTGACGCAGAAGAATATCACCAGTGCCGATGAGAACTTGCGTTGTGCCAACGTGGGCTTCCGCGAGGGTGTGATAGAGGCCACCGATGTGATGGCTGCACAGACCGCCTGGCATTTGGCACAAAGTCAACGTATCGATGCGGAGATTGATGTCCGCATGTCGCAAATTGGTTTGCGCCGTGCGCTTGGCGTACTTTATTAAAACTTTCAAGAAGATAGCATTACAGAAACGAATAAATACAGCAATATATTATGTCAGCAAAAACCCAACATAACAATATTCTCCTTGCCGTTATCGGTTTCACGACGGTGGTTGTCATTGTGGCTGTTATAGGCTTCTTTGCCCTTGACCGCTCACCTGAGATCATCCAGGGCGAGGTGGAGGTTACGGAATATCGTGTGTCAAGTAAGGTTCCTGGTCGTATTCTTGAACTGCGTGTCAAGGAAGGTGACTTTGTGCGTGTAGGTGATACGCTTGCCATCCTTGATGCTCCCGAGGTGGAGGCAAAGAAGGCGCAGGCCATGAGTGCGGAGGATGCGGCCTCTGCCATGAGCCAGATGGCACAGGCAGGTGCTCGACAGGAACAGGTAAGCGCAGCCTATCAGATTTGGCAGCAGGCCAAGGCTGGTCTGGAGATTGCCCATAAGAGTTATGAGCGTGTGCAGCGGCTCTATGACGAAGGCGTGATGAGTGCGCAGAAACGTGATGAGGCTTTGGCAAACTATAAGGCTTTAGAGGCACAGGAGAAAGCTGCGCAGAGCCAGTATGAGATGGCGAAAAACGGTGCCCGTCGTGAGGAGAAGCTTGCTGCTCAGGCACAGGTGAACCGTGCGAAAGGAGCTGTGCAGGAAGTCAACTCCTATATCCACGAGACTGTTCAGGTGGCACAGATTGCCGGTGAGGTGTCAAGTGTCTATCCCAAGGTGGGTGAACTCGTTGGAACAGGCTCGCCTATCATGAGCATCTCTGTCATGGAGGACATGTGGGGAACGTTCAATGTACGCGAGGACCAGTTGAAGGGATTGAAGGTGGGCGACATTTTTACTGCCTATTCTCCCGCCTTCAACAAGGAGCTGAAGATGAAAGTGTTCTATATCAAAGACGAGGGGGCCTACGCTGTTTGGAAGGCAACCAAAGCCAATGGTCAGTATGACCTGAAGACTTTTGAGGTAAAGGCGCGTCCGCTGGAGAAATTCGAGGGATTGCGTCCGGGCATGTCATTGGTTATCAAGGAATAGATATTTGTCGGGCAGATGAATGAAGGGTCAGACGTAGCCAACATGGAATTATTAGGAAGAGTCTATAGGATTGCAGTTCGTGAATGCGGGAGACTTTATGCCAATCCCGTTTACTTCTTCTGTATGATTGTGTTCCCTGTTGTAGTTATTCTCTTCTTTACCTCGATGATGAACAAGGGACTCCCTGTAGAGTTGCCTGTTGGTGTGGTAGATCTCGACAACACGCCGACAACGCGCTCCATGATTCGTCGTCTTGATGGTTTCCAGACTTCACATGTGGTGGGGAGCTACACCAATCTGAACGAGGCTCGCAATGCTATCCAGCGCAATGAAATTTACGGATTTCTGTATATCCCCAAGGGTACGACTGATGAATTGCTTTCTGCCCGCCAACCGAAGATTTCATATTACTACTCATATACGTCGATTACGGCTGGCTCACTGCTTTTCCGCGACCTGAAGACCATTGCTACATTAGGTTCTGCAGCGGTAGGGCAGGGAACAATGCGTGCCAAAGGATATACCGATGCACAGATTGTTACATTCCTGCAACCCATTGCAATAGATCTGCATCCCATCAATAATCCGTGGATAAGCTATAATATCTACGTTAGCACGATGCTCATTCCTGGGGTGCTGATGCTGTTCATGTTCATGCTTACTGCCTATTCCTTGGGAACGGAAATCAAGTTCAACACCTCTCGAGAGTGGATAGAGATGGCGGGCGGAAATATCTATGTCGCTATTTCGGGCAAACTGTTCTTGCAGACGCTCATCTTCCTTTTTATGAACTTTGCATACATATACTATGTGTTCGGCGTTCTGCAGTTTCCTCACCCCGGTGGAGTCTTCCCAATGGTGTTGCTTACAATCCTCTCTGTGGTGGCATCACAAGGGTTTGGAGTGTTTATCTATGGACTCATGCCCTCGTTGCGTATGTCGATGAGCGTTTGCTCCCTGTGGGCAGTGTTGAGTTTCTCTATGGCAGGTTCAATATTTCCTGTCATAGCGATGGATGCACCTCTTGAGGCATTGGCACAGCTGTTCCCGTTGCGTCATTATTATATGATGTATCAGATAGCGGTCTTCAATGGCTATCCGTTGATGAATGCATGGTTCAACATGGCAGCATTGGCGTTGTTCGCTTTACTGCCTTTGTTTGTGATGAAGAATATCAAACGGGCAATGCTCACTTATGTGTATATTCCCTAATGTGTTGAACGAGGAATGAGGAATGTGGAATGAGGAATGTGGAATGAGGGTAGAGATTAGTAAAATGTAAAATGTTAGTAAATAATGAAGGAACTGTTTAGAAGAATCCGCGAGGGCTTGACCGATATGTGCTATATCTGGGTGAAGGAGATGCGCACCACGTTCACCGACGAGGGCGTACTCATCTTTTTCATCCTCGTGCCATTGGTCTATCCGTTGCTCTATTCGTGGATTTACAACAACCAGACGGTGCGTGAGGTTCCTGTGGTGGCGGTCGATTTGTCCCACAGTCACTTGAGCCGTGAGTTCCTTCGTGAGTTAGACGCCTCACCCGATGTGCGGGTCACTTACTTCTGTAACAGTCTGGAGGAGGCGAAGAACTTGGTGGAGAAGCAGGTTGCCGACGGTATCATCTATATCCCCAACGACTTCCAGACCACTATCGGCAGGTCGCAGCAGGCGCATGTGAGTGTCTTTTGCGACATGTCGCTCATGCTTGCCTACAAAGCCATTTATCAGTCGGCGATGGCGGTGGCAATGGATATGAACAAGCAGATACAGGTTCAGGTGGCAGGAAACTATACTGCGCGGGAAGATGAGATTGCTACCCAACCACTTGCTGCGACCTCGGTTCCTATATTCAGCCCGACAGGAGGATACGGCGACTTTATCATTCCAGCAGTACTGATGCTCATTATCCAGCAGACATTGTTGCTCGGTATTGGTTTGGGGGCGGGTACTGCCCGTGAGTCTAACCGCTATCGTGACCTTGTGCCTGTAAGCCGGCACTACAATGGCATTTTCCGTATTGTTTTAGGAAAATCACTCTGCTATTTTATGATTTTCTCCGTGATGGCTACATACCTGACGTTGGCAGTTCCAAAATTCTTCGGGTTTATCTCTATCATCAATGCCTATGCCTGGGTGGGGTTGATATTCCCTTATCTGTTGTCGTGCATCTTCTTTGGGATGATGCTCTCATGTTTGGTCCGCTATCGTGAAAATGTTCTCTTGCTGGTAGTCTTCACGTCTCTTCCGTTCCTGTTCCTGTCGGGCATCTCTTGGCCTCAGAGTTCTATTCCTGGTGCTTGGCAAGGCGTGTCGTGGCTCATTCCTTCCACTTTCGGCGTGCGTGGCTTTGTACGTATCAATACAATGGGTGCCACGTTGTCCGATATTCAGGTGGAGTATCAGGCACTTTGGATTCAGGCTACGGTGTATTTCTTTGTGACATGTTTGGTCTATCGCTATCAGATCAGGTTGGCTCATCGCCATGCGATGGAGCGCATTCTCCGACTGAAGCAGAAAGCCGTGGAGGCGCGATATAGGTTGACACAACAGTAACAGAAATAACAGAAAGAGCGGGAACTAACAATCTAAGTTCCCGCTCTTTGTTCGTCCTTTTAAAGGATTCTTGCTTACTTCAGTTTAGCATAGCCATACTTGCTGTCCTCGCCAAGTTCTTCCTCGATGCGGATGAGCTGGTTGTACTTAGCCATACGGTCGGTACGGCTGAGCGAACCGGTCTTAATCTGTCCGCTGTTGGTAGCAACGGCGATGTCAGCGATGGTGGTGTCCTCAGTCTCACCAGAGCGGTGAGAAGTAACGGTGGTGTAACCGTGACGGTGAGCCATCTCGATAGCGTCGAGAGTTTCGGTCAGCGAACCAATCTGGTTCACCTTGATGAGGATGGAGTTACCAGCACCCATCTTGATACCCTTCTCAAGGAACTTCACGTTGGTAACGAAGAGGTCGTCACCTACGAGCTGGCAGCGGTTACCAATCTTGGCGGTCAGCTTCACCCAGTTCTCCCAGTCGTTCTCGTCGAGACCGTCCTCAATAGAGTCGATAGGATACTTGGTGATGAGCTCTTCGAGGTAGGCAATCTGCTCGTCGGCAGAGAGTTTCTTTCCGTTAGGATCCTTCTGTGCTCCGTTCTTCAGCTGACGATAGTCATAGAACCATTCGCCGTTCTCCTGTACAGCAAACTCAGAAGCTGCGCAGTCCATAGCAATCTTAACGTCCTTGCCCGGCTCGTAGCCAGCCTTCTTAATAGCCTCTACGATGGTGTCGAGAGCGTCCTCGATACCGTCGAAGTTAGGAGCGTAACCACCCTCGTCACCTACAGCGGTAGAGAGACCGCGAGCCTTCAGTAGCTTGGCGAGGTTGTGGAATACCTCAGCACCAATGCGGATAGCTTCCTTCTCGCAGCATGCGCCAACCGGACGAATCATGAACTCCTGGAATGCGATAGGAGCTGCAGAGTGTGCACCACCGTTCACGATGTTCATCATAGGTACGGGGAGAGTGTAGGCATTAGCACCACCGATGTAGCGATACAGAGGGATGTTCAGAGCCTTGGCAGCAGCCTGAGCTGTAGCAAGCGATACACCGAGGATGGCGTTGGCACCGAGCTTAGACTTGGTGGGAGTACCATCAAGAGCAAGCATCTTGTGGTCAATAGCGCGCTGGTTGAACACGCAGTCGCCCTTCAGTGCAGGAGCGATGATGTTGTTCACATTCTCAACAGCCTTCAGGACACCCTTGCCGAGGTAACGACCTTTGTCACCGTCGCGAAGCTCGAGAGCCTCGTTCTCACCTGTTGATGCACCTGACGGAACGGCTGCACGACCCATTACGCCATTTTCCAATGTTACTTCCACCTCTACGGTAGGATTGCCGCGAGAGTCAAGAATCTCTCTGGCGTGTACTTTTTCAATCTTCATTTCTTAATTTGTTTGGTTTTAAATCATGATTTAACAAAATACTCTGCAAAGTTACACATTATATTATATATAGACAAACCTCAACGGCTGTTTTTTAGCATTCCCCTTCTAAAATAATGTTAATGTTCTAATTTTTTAGAATAAAATATTTGGAAGTTCTAAAACTTTAGAATAACTTTGCAGGCATGAAAACCAAAAGCCAACAACTGACTAAGTCGGAGACACAGGTAATGAACTACCTGTGGTGCCTGTCCGACGCAAAAGGTAGTGCTGCCGACATCATGGCGTGCTACGACGAACCGAAACCAGCCATGACAACGTTGCTCACATTTCTTAAAATTCTCGAGGAGAAAGGATTTGTCAGTTCCGAGAAGGTAGGGCGTGGCAAGGTGTTCACGGCACTTGTAAGTCGTCGTGACTATACTTCCGCCTTCATGCGTGAGGTAAAGAATACCTTTTTCGGAGGTTCGTTCTCGTCGCTCGTTTCGTTCTTTGCCGAGGAGGAACATCTTTTGCCCGAGGAAGTGGACGAGTTGCTCGGTATCATTCAACAGTATAAAAAGTGAAATAACGAAAGCTTCCGATGATGCTTATTGATTTCATGACATACGACCTTAAGGTGGCAGTGCTCCTCATGGTGTTCTACCTGTTCTACCGCCTTTTGATGGATCGCCAGACTTTCCATCGGCTTAACCGTTGGGTGCTACTTCTGACGTTGGTGCTTTCGCTGGTTTTGCCGTTCTGTGTGGTCACCATTCATCACACAGTGTGGGTAGAGGCCCCGACGACTGTTCGCCCCTTGCCATTTGCTCAGACTACCGGCCTTCCCGTCGCTGGAGATACTTTTAGCGAACTTGCCGTTCAATGTCTGAGTTGGCTGCTTGTCGTGGGTGTCGTCTTGCGACTTCTAATAGTGGGAAGGTCGTTCCTTGAATTAAGAAAACTGATCAGTCAATGCGAGATACACCCGCAGGGCGACGGAACGGTGATGGCCGTCACCCGAAAGCCTGTGGTACCTTTCAGCTGGATGCACACCATCGTCATGAACCACGATGAATACGTGGAGCGCAATGCAGCTGTTCTCGCTCATGAACGTGGACACATCGACTGCCATCACAGTATGGATGTCGTCTTCGTTGAAGTGCTTACAGCCTTGCAGTGGTTCAATCCCGCAGTGTGGTTTCTGCGGCAGGACCTTCGCGACCTCCATGAATGCGAGGCCGATCAGGCTGTACTCTCTCGAGGGTTCCCAACCGAACTCTATGTACAATTGCTCTTCCGCAAGGCAACCGGGCTGTCCGTCAGTCCGCTTGCCAATGCGATGAGCCGTCAAATCCTCAAAAAACGAATACTCATCATGTTGAATAATCATCCTAACCGCCATCCATGGCTGCGTGCCATGTATGTGATACCAATTGTGGCACTGTCGCTTGTTGCCACAGCCCGCACCGTTGTCGAATACAAAACTGTCCCTGCCGCTTCCATGGAGCAGGCTGCACAGCCGAACCTGAGTCCTGTTGGTGCAGACACCCCTTTGGCAGTAGCAGACAGCATTGTCAGTAAATCCGAAACTGACCCCGATGCCCCATGGAAGAGCCGTTCAATGGCCTTTTCTGATAGTGTACTTATCATTCTTGATGGGGTGCCTGTGTCGAAAGAGGACGTTGTCTGCGTCCCGAAGGAGCGCATTACTTCTGTTAATGTCTTTTCAAAGGTAAGCGCTGTCTCAGCTTTCGGAGAGAAAGGAAGTCATGGAGCTGTCGTAATATCCACCGATCTGCCCCGTGACGGGCACTCTGCACCGTCGTCTGATGCTGAACCCATTTTTGACGTTTCTGAAGAGCTTCCCCGCTTTCCTGATGGCATCAATCCGATTCAGTATATTAACGAACATCTTGCTTACCCCAAGGTAGCACATGATCTCGGCGTACAAGGACGCGTCATCGTGCAGTTCGTGGTCGAGAAAGACGGATCGCTCAGCGATGTTCATGTAATCCGTCCATTGCTGAAGGAGGTCGATGGTAAAATCATTGTCGAGGGGGAGGAATACAAGCCTGGAATGACCGAAGAGGAACGCGCATTGGTTGACCAAAGGAACACAGCGTGGCTCCAAATTTGTAATTCGGCTGTCGATCTGATATGCGGCATGCCCCGCTGGACTCCAGGCAAGCAAAATGGTAAGCCTATCAAGGTGAGATTCACCATCCCCATCACGTTCCGTCTCTCCTAAGCTTTGGCTTTTGGGGAGTGGAACCTTCTTCTTTCTTTTTTAATATAAGAATCTGACAGTATGAGAAGAATATTCCTATTCTTCTTCTGCCTCTGTTGTCTTCTGCCGACTAAGGCTCAGGAGACACAAAGACAGAAGAAGCAGCGAACCATTGCCCTTTGGGGGCATGTGAAAGATAGCTTCACCAAGTCGGGAATACCGGATGTAAAGGTGACGCTGATGACCGAGGACTCTGCCATAGTGGATAGCATGCGGGCGTTCAACATGGGTAAATTTAATGCGACCAAGATAGATGTGGGTTACAGGTTTTATGTACCTGCCCACCCCGCACGCTATATCATCATGGCTGAACATTCCGACTATGAGACGGGATATGTGGATTACGAAATACGCCATGTGGCGCGAAATTCCTATTTTGACGCACCGTGGCATCTGCTCAAGCGTCGGCCACGTGCGATGGTGACCGATTCACTTAACGAAAACCAGCTCGACGAGGTTGTCATCAAGGCAACCCGAGTGCGCATGGTTTACAAGGGTGATACCATCGTCTATAATGCCGATGCCTTCAATCTGCCAGAAGGCTCTATGCTCGACGCCCTTATCCGACAGATGGACGGCGTGGAGCTGAAAGATGATGGACGCATCCTTGTCAATGGGCAGCAGATTGACGAGTTGACACTCAACGGTAAGGACTTCTTTCGGGGCAACAACAAAGTTATGCTCGAAAACCTACCACACTATGTAGTTAATAACATTCAAGTCTATCATAAATCAACTGAGCTGAGCCAATACCTTGGGCGTGATGTCGAACAGAAGAAATATGTGATGGACGTAGTCCTGAAACGCGAGTATGCAGAAGGGTTCTTAGGTAACGTGGAAGTTGCCGCCAGCACGAGCGACCGTTTCCTCGGCAGGCTTTTTGGCATGCGCTACACTGACAACTCTCGGCTGACGCTTTTTGGCAATGCCAACAACGTCAACGAAAATCGTCGTCCAGGCAGCAATGGTGAGTGGACTCCGTCAAACATGCCACAGGGTAGGCAAACCACAGGACAGGCAGGTATGGATCTGCTTATCGATGAGGCCGACAAGCGTTGGAAAGAGAATGCCAGCGTGACACTCAATTGGAGCAAGTTCAACGACCAGTCGCTTACCAATAGTGAGCGTTTCTTCGCCAATGCACCGAGCAATTACTCTTTTTCGCGTGCCAGTTCACTCATCCGTAATCTCGAGATGCATGCCTCTAATCGCTTCGAACTGATGAAACCGTTCCATCTCTTGTCGTTCACAGAGGTGCGCTACGATCGTAACAATCCTACGAATGAGAACTCCGATTGGCTTTCCAGAAGCTCGCTTAATAGTGACTCTCTCAACTCTCAATGGTCATCTCTCAACACTCAGCTTTCATCGCTCATTCACCATTCCGTCATGCGCTCGCGGCAACATGTCCATCGTGTTTACGCTGGTTCATATATTGAGCTGACCAAGAAATTGTTAACAGGCGATGAGATTGGAGTGACAATGAACGCTAATTTCCACAATCAGCATCAGGAGGCGAACTCTTTGCAGCGCGTTGAGTATATACAGTCGGACGATGAGAATGTGGTAAAGAATCGTTGCAACCGTCGTCCTGACAAGGAATATTCTTGGTACGTCATGCCCAATTACACTGTCACATGGCTCAATGGTATTTCGCTGCGGGGTGAGGTCTCCTACAATCAGCAGTATAATTCTGAGGCCAATGAAGCATTTCTGCTTGATTCTCTTGCTTCTTCACCATCACCGCTCAGCTCCTCTATCTTTTCGACCGATCTCTATAACTCTTTTGAATATGGGAAGATGCAACGTCGCTACACCATGCAATTGCGACCGTCGTATAACTACAATAAAAACGGGAACTACATGGCCGTGATGCTGCAGCTACCCCTGAACCATGTGCGGGAACGAATGAAATATTTTAGTGCTGCAACTGATACCGTAGTCTCGCAGCGGTCGTGGACTTTCTCACCGAACTTCTTCTTGCGTGCGGCAACCCATGAGTGGACACGCCAATACACACTAAGCTATACGGTCAAAGTAGACCTGCCTTCACTGTATAACAAGATCGACGTGCATAATAATGAGAACCCACTGGTGGTCAGACAGGGGAATCCTGCGCTGAAGAAGTCGGTCAGTCATCTTATGCAGGCCTCCTTTACCCGAAATTGGAGAGAGCGACAGCAGGCCTTCACGCTCGGTTATGGATTACGATTCTTTGTCAACACGATCTCGCAGGGCTATACTTATTACCCAGAGACGGGAATCTATGTCTATCGGCCGCAGAACGTCAAGGGCAACTGGCAGACCTATTTCTGGAACTACTTCAATAGACCGCTTGATAAACCTCGTCGGCTCACATTGAATAACTATGTTCACGGCGACTATTCCCGTAATGTCGATGTTGCGGTCTCCTTGAATGTCTCAGATGCCCAGACTCTGTCTCATGTTGATAACTATTATGTCGAGGATCGCTTGACGCTTAACTACCGTCTGGAAGAGCTTTCGATTGGAGCACAGGGCTACATGGAATATCGCTATGCCAGCAATAAGGAGAAGACCATAGAGACCATCCGTGCTTTGAACTTTTCCTATGGGCTCACCTGCAACTACAATTTCAAGAAAGACGCTTGGGGTAAGTTTATTGAGGGTTTTGCTCTGGCAACTGACATCAAGATGTTTTCACGTCGTGGCTATGGTAATGCAGCGCTCAATAGTAACGACCTCGTCTGGAATGCTTCCGTGTCACGTTCTTTTCCGATGTCTTTTGCTAAGAAATCGGGTGGGACACTTGTCACTCGACTCGAAGCTTTCGACATACTACACAAACTCTCCAACACACAGATTGTCATCAATGGACAGGGACGCACTGAGACTGTCCGCAATACGCTGCCACGTTACGTTATGTTGCACCTCAGCTATAATTTCAATCGAATTCCTCAAAAACGGTAAAGAACTTTGTTAGGCATTTCAATCCTGCATGGCTTGTGATAAGTCATGCAGGAATTTTTTGATAGACCTTGTGAAGGAGTGTTGGATTTTTTGTGTAACTTTGCAGCATACAAATAAATCGTCAAGAAATGAGACATGCTGAGATTTACAATCAGTCTCAACTGATGGAACTGATAGGACAGGTAGGCTTCCTTCCGTTGTTGGACAGCGGGATCCGTGGATATTCAGCCGAGGAGGTTGTCAGCGAGGACTGCCGGTACGTTGTGTTCACTGATGGCGGTTGGGATTGGCCGCTATGGAAGTGGAAGGGCCCCATCGTGACAGAAGGTGATGTGGTCTATGGCAAGTTCTTTGCGGGAAAGGCGGGCTTCATCAGTCGTGAATGGTGGCCTGATTTCTGCAGCTATCGTCGTGGTACTCATCTCTTGGGAAAACTCGGGACGAATATAGGGGAGGGGAGTGGTAATCTCTTCGAGGGCAGTATTGAGGAGGCTATTCTGCTGACGTTACAGGAGCACGGGAGCCTGATAACACGTGAGCTTCGTGCTGCCTGCGGTTTTACAGGGTCGAAGATGCGCAGTCGGTTTGATGCCTATATCACTCGCTTGCAGATGGCTTGCCACATCGTGACCGAGGATTTTGTCTATCCGCTGGACAAGCATGGACGGGAGTATGGTTGGGGATGGTCGTTGCTTACCACGCCCGAACAACTCTATGGACGCGATGCCTGCCGTTGTTCGCGTTCACCAGAAGAGTCGTTTCAGCGCATTCTTGCTCATTTCCGCCAATTCCTTCCAGAAGCCTCGGAGAAGGAAATCGTCAGGATTATAAAATGACAAAACACTGAAAATTTGTGTCTATATATTATATAATTAAGGTGTAGTGTTTTATATTCTTCCCTGTTTTGTAAAGAATCCCGAAAACTTTCAACTTCTTTTGAATTTTTTCTCAAAAAAAGTTTGTGCGTTCCAGAAAAAGGTCGTACCTTTGCACTCGCTTCGCTCAAAAACGAGGCGTTATAGAAAGAGTTCTTTGAAAGGATTACATAGACAGAGAAGAGTAGTACAAGAGC
>JAFSWU010000049.1 GCA_017444365.1 Prevotella sp. | reverse complement strand
TTTCCTATATTGGCATCGCGCAGCAGTTCCAGTAGGTCGAATCCGCTCATACCGCCCAGCATGATGTCGGTGATGATAAGGTCGTAGTCATTCTTGCGCATACGCTCAAACAACTCGTCCACCGTATGGCATCCGACTACCTGGACTTTCTTCTTGGCAAGCATCTCAACGGTCATCTTCAGTACGACGGTATCATCATCCAGTACCGCTATCCGCAAGCCTTCCGGCAAGACGGTTGACTCCATGACTGTCCGCTGCAATACTTCTTCATCCCCTTCCACCAATGGGAGTGTGACCGTGAAGAGACTGCCGAATCCGATGTGGCTTTCCACTTCGATCCTGCCGCCCAACAATTCTGCGAGTGCCTTGGCGATACTCAGACCGAGACCGAACCCCTCCTGTGTATCTGCATTCTCCAGTCGGTTGAATGGCGCAAAGATGCGCTTCACCTGCTCTTCGTTCATTCCCGTGCCGGAATCCTGTACTTTGATGGTTAGCGTGTTATCCCTATAGTCCACGCTGATGTTCACGGTGCCTTTCTTGGTGAACTTGATGGCATTCGAAATGAGGTTACTGCCTATCTGAATAATGCGCTTGCGATCACCCATCACCACGGTATCATCACCACTGAAAGTTCCTTCTATCGCTATGTCTTTGACTGCCGCCAAAGGCTCGTACTCTGCCAACAAAGTACGTAACACGTCCTTCACACGGAAGGGCATCATATCAACTTCGTCTTTGCCAGTATCAAGACGGTAGTAGTTCAGCAGGGAGTTGAGCAGGGCAAGCATGCGGTCTGACGATTGCCGGATGGCATCCTCATATTGCTTGCACGTCTCATCCTTGGCGGTCTCTTTCAGCAAGTCGGCATAGCCCATGATGGCAGTAAGCGGAGAACGGAGGTCGTGGCTCACCGTCAGCATCATGTTGTGGCGCAGCGTGAGCAGTTCCTCGTTGTGCTGGTTGCTCTTTTCAAGTTGCAACTCGTTCTCATGCCTCTTTTTGAGGTCACGATGCAGGAGCCAGAAGAAAACCACAGCCAAGATGAAGGCGGCAAGCCCGAACAACATAATCAACCGTATCGTCTGTTTCTGGTGATTCATCAGATGGGTTGAGCCAGCCTTGCGCATCTGTGAATCCTCTACATTGAACTCGCTTGCCAGTTGGCTGATTTTCTCGTTGAGCTGACTCCCTTTCCTGATAAGGTCGTTCATGTGCAGGAACAGTTGGCTGGCACTGCTTTCCTGAGATTGCTCAATGTCCGAAGCCAGCGATGCCAGGATCTTGTCCGTCTGCTGTCTCGCACGTTTTAATGCTTGCTGGTTACTTGCCTCAGTCTCTTCATTAGCTTTTTTCTTGCTTCTGAAAGCCCCGCCCAAGCCAGTTGTCTTACGTCGGTTCTCTTTCAAATTCTCGCTAACCTCGTCCGTCAGCCGCTGGTTGGCCCGGTTTGCCTGTTTGATGATCTCCGGCATCCGCTGCTTCATCAGTCCGTTCACATCACGCAACTGCTCCAAGTCCTCATGAACAGCAATTAGATATGCCTTCTTTTCGCAAACGAGATCTTTTATTTCCCTCACACGTCTCACCTGTGCCGTGTCTGGTATAGTCTGTATCATGGAGTCAAGAATACCCAGCACATTCTTCTCCTTCTTCTCATAGACGGCCATTCTTTCAGCATCCAGTATAGCAGCCTGTCCGTCCATCTGTGTCAGGTCGAACAACTGAAAGAACGCCCGTTCTGAGAGAGTACGACGTTCGATGTTCTCCTTGTACTTTATGCTGTTCGCCTCCAAGTCGCCACTCTTAGTGATGATGATGCAAGAGGCTATGATAAACACGACGATGAGCGAGACATACCCACCCAGCATCGTTAGATGCAGTCGCATCAAAGAATCATTATTATTCATTCAATCTTCTTACCTTTTTAATCTCTTGTCCAAATTGAGCCGACAAAACGACTAATTGTTATTCTGGACCTAATGCCCAATTCTGTCTAATCTCCTTTTTCCGTCAATACAGAAAAGCAACAGGGTGATGATAAGTATTCCTTTGCAAACTTTCTTATAGATAGCGAAGTGTCGCACGGCATCGTCCATCACCTTAACACGCGATGCTTCAGTGATGCCGTCAATACCCCGTGCAAAGTTTTCCAATTCAGCAATCCAAAGATAAATGCCTTGCAGCCCGTCTGCACCACCCCATAGCAGCAGAAGAGCGGCAACGACAACGACAACGAGGAAAAGAATAATGTAAAAAGTATGTTTCATTGCTCTCTTCTAATAGCCATAAACCAGCCCGTACTTCTCATGCAGTTTGCGGAGGGTGCCGTCGGCTTTCATCTGGGCGATGACGGCGTTGACAAGGGTGAGGAGATCATCCTGACCCTTGCGCATCAGCACACCAATCAGGCCATGCGTAAATGGTGAATTCAACAATGGGGCTGCGAGGCGCGGGTCATTCTGCACATACCACGGGGCCTCGGTGATTTCGGTAATCATCACGTCGGCATCGCCTTCAGCCACCTTCGCAGGGATCTCCTCGTTCTTCTGATGGACGATGATGGTGGCATGGGTCAGGTTCTCGTTGGCAAACTTCTCGTTCAGCCCGCCGGGGTTCACCATCACGCGCACCTCAGGTTTGTCGATGTCAGCCAACGACTGGTAGCGGTCGGCCTCTGTAGCACGGCACAGGATGGTCTTGCCATTGCATAGATAGCCGTCGCTCATCAGCATCGTCTCCTTTCTCGTATCGGTGATGGTGATGCCGCCGATGGCCAAGTCGAAAGTCTGTGGCTCGGCCTGCACATCGGCAGACAGCGTGGGCCACGAAGTTTGTACGAATTCAATGCCTACACCAATTCGCTCGGCAATCTTCTCCGCCATCTCAATTCCGAAGCCCCAATAGTTGCCGTCGGCCTCGCGGTACGAGAGAGGTCGATAGTCGCCCGTGGTGCCCACCAGCAACTTGCCTCGCTCCTGGATGCGGGCAACAGTTGGCTGGTGAATCTTGCGCCACTCTTTGGCACGTACCTTGATGTTCCTGGCCAGACACTCGCTGTAGAGCCACGGCTCGCAGCTGTGGATGTCGCCAACGTTGAGGAAGCCGCGGAAGGGTGGATATTCGGAGGCGCTGTAGTTGGTGGCCACGAGGACGTGATGCTCGGGCGAGACGGTGATGGTGATGGTGTCGTGGAGCGTGGCAGGCGTGGCATCGGTGCACCAGTTCACAGGGTTGATGCAGATGTCGGAGCCGGCAATGAGGGGCAGCACGTACTTCACGTCCTTCACCGTGTTGTAGCAGATGGTGACGCCCGTGTCGGTCTCGCCCTCGGCCGGGCGGATATGGCTGC
>JAFSWU010000048.1 GCA_017444365.1 Prevotella sp. | reverse complement strand
GGTCAAACGTATTAAACAAGGCATATATCAGAAAATCATTGACACCATTTAGACTATGAGTACAATACGCGACACACATCTCACCATGATGCGGGAAGAGCTGCCCGCGCTCTTCACCATAGAGGCAGAGTCCGACCAGTCCGCCATCATCGTATGTAAGACACCCTTCGCCCTCGGGCTGATAGTGGGCTTCGTGATGAACCGCTGGGTCAAAATCGGCATCAGCTTCAACCGAATGCAGATCGACACCCGTCGGCTGACCGTCAAGCTGCAGGTGCTACGCAACAAAGACCTCAATAATTTGCAGGTCGAATGGCTATGAAAAAACGGCGCGAATTAGACAATTAGACATTAGACATTTAGACGTTTTGCGCCATTTTGAGCAGCATTTTAACATTTCAAAGGCTGAAAGCACACGCTTTCGGCCTTTTTTTCCCGTCAATGAAGGCTAAGGATTAATCAGATGACGGCGGGGACTCTTGGACGAGCCGAGCGACCAAAGGTCGAGCGCTAAATGATCATATTTTGGGTTGAATATTTGTCAGATGGAAAAAAATTGTGTATTTTTGCAGTCATATAGCCAACAGACGATGGCGCGACTTGCACGAAGACAAAGTGGAACAGGCTCACGTTCGGTCGGATTTGAAATCCGACCGCAGCGAATATAAGCATTTGCAATGCGAAAAGAACGTTTTTAAGCAGCCGAGAGCAGAGGCCAAACGTGTTTGGACTATGCCGAGGCAAGGAAAAGGTCGGATGAAATCCAACGAATAATAATGAACTATAATGAACTATGGCAGCAATAGCACAGATGAATAAATTGCGGATTCTTGGGCTACTGCTTCAATCTATAGTTCTTGTTGTTAATCCCCAAAGCCGGCTTTGGGACAGGCTGAGAGGTCGAGGCCTGGTATGAGCACGGGGTCACACTCGATTTCCTCCAGCTCGGGACAGCCCGACAGGTCGACGGCACCGATGGGCGTTTCCTTCATGCGCAGCGTCTTCAGCTTGGGACATTGTGTCAGGTCGATATTCGAGATGTTTGTGTTGTTGATGTTGAGTGTCTCAAGCTCAGGTTGTTCGCCCAGTATCAGCGACGTTAGCTGTGGCGAGTCGCAGCAATAAATCTCCTTCAGCTTCCTGTTGTTGCTCACGTCGATAGATGCGCCTTGGAAGCCGTTTAAATGCACCGAAGAAAGGTTGGGCAGCAGCTCGATACCCTTTAGGCTTGCCACCTCACCATAGTTGACGTCAAGGAGCCAGAAGTCCTCAATCTCGTAGTCGGTCAGGATGTCGTCCTCACCGGAGCTGGTCTTGGCAATGGCACCACGCAGACCAGGATCGGGGAAGTTGTTTTCATCGATGGCCAGGCCTACGGCCTTCTCCTTTTCTTCTGTGGCTGCATCGCCAGACTTGCCACCCTTGCAGGCCGTCATACTCACTGTGAGCAGCAGGGCCCAGAATAATGCTTTTTTCATGGTTTAATGATAATAATGTGTGATTTCGGGCGCAAAGATAGCAAAAAAGAACGTCTCATGGTGCTATTTTCCAAAAAAAAACACGAAATGCACCATATTATCGGAAATTATTCGTACTTTTGCACCGCATAAAATATTTAATCCAAGACTATGAAAAAAATGTTTTCTTTGGTGGCCGTTTTGGTGGCACTGATGTTAGCAGCCTGTGGTGGCAGCAAGTCTTCAAATAGTTCAAATGACGATGAGGTGGAGGGCATTGCCATTAACGAAGAGAATTTTCCCGATGAAGGACTTTGTAACGCCCTGAAAGACTGTGAATGGGGAATGGATGAAGTTATCACCGATGACGAGTTGGAACAAATCACTATATTGCATCTCATTGATAAAGACATTCGTTCTGTAAAGGGTATCGAGGTGTTTACCCATTTAAAAGAATTGGTGTTGAATGACAACAATATCAAAGAACTGGATGTGACTAGTATTCCCAGCCTGCAAAAACTCTACATTATAGATTCACATTTAGAGGACTTAAATGTAAGCGGTATGCAGAATCTCGATACATTGGTGGTGATGGAAAACCAATTGACAAACCTGTCTCTGAAAGGATGTACAGGCTTGTTATATTTGAACTGCGGTAACAATCAGATTAGTACGCTTGACATTGAGGACTGTGTCAATATGATAAGTCTGGATGCAAGGGGGAACCAGCTTGGCACCCTAAAGTTTCCGGTATCACAAAGGTTTTCTAGTATTCTGTTGCAAGATAATCAGCTGACGGCTGAGACTGCCGAAGAGATAGCTGCTGCCCTTCCTGAGTATCAAGTACTGGATATAAATGATGCACCCATGATTTGGGGAATTGACGAACTGATTTCTGAACAGACAAAGGAAGAATTGCTTAGAAAAAATTGGACTTATTAAACTATCCAATACTAATATCAACAAAAAAAGAAAAACATTTTGGAACTATGAAACCGACATTATTCTTGCTCGCTGCTGGCATGGGCAGCCGCTACGGCGGACTGAAGCAGCTCGACGGTCTGGGCCCCAACGGCGAGACCATTATGGACTATAGTATCTACGACGCCATCCAGGCAGGCTTCGGAAAGATTGTCTGGGTTATCCGCAAAGACTTCGAGGAGCAGTTCCGCACACAGATCCTCTCGAAGTACGAGGGACAGGTGCCCTGTGAGCTCTGCTTCCAGGCACTCGACTCGCTGCCCGAGGGCTTCTCTGTTCCCGAAGGCCGTGTCAAGCCCTGGGGAACGAACCACGCCGTGCTGATGGGCAAGAACGTGATTAAGGAGCCGTTCTGCGTCATCAACTGCGACGACTTCTACGGCCGCGATGCCTTCATGCAGATTGGCAAGTATCTGGCTAACCTGAAGGAGGGCTCGAAAAACGAGTATGCGATGGTGGGCTTCCGCGTGAGCAACACGCTCTCTGAGAACGGCACCGTGGCTCGTGGCGTATGTGCATACGATGAAAAACGCCATCTCACCGACGTTGTGGAACGTACGGAGATTGTACGTTGCGCCGAGGACGGCTCGCAGGCCGGTGCTGCCGACCAGCCCATCCGCTTCAAGGACGAGGAGGGAAAATGGCAGGCTCTGGGCGAGAATGTGCCCGTGTCGATGAACATGTGGGGCTTCACGCCTGACTACTTCGACTACAGCGAGGAATATTTCAAGGAGTTCCTCAGCGACCCGAAGAACATGGAGAACCTGAAGGCTGAGTTCTTCATCCCGCTGATGGTGAACAAGCTGATTACTGAGGGAACGGCTACGTGCGAGGTG
>JAFSWU010000047.1 GCA_017444365.1 Prevotella sp. | reverse complement strand
ATATGTTCGAAGCTGGCATCCTGCCGCTCGACAACTATCAAATCAAAGGAGTGGCTTGGTATCAGGGCGAGTCGAATGCCAACAACATCGAACTGCACCAGCGTCTCTTCAAGCTTTTGTGCAGCAGCTGGCGAAATTATTTCAGAAACATGGTTCTACCTATTTATTATGTACAGCTCTCAGGACTGAACCGCCCGTCTTGGCCAGCTTTCCGCGACAGTCAGCGACGGCTGGCAGGAGGGCAGACCCACATGGTGGTGAGCCACGACTGTGGAGACCCTGCCGATGTCCACTACCGCAACAAGCGTCCCATTGGCGAGCGTCTCGCATGGCAAGCCCTTCAATTCAGCTACGACCGTTACTATCACATGACCAGCCGAGGAGCCAGTCCATTGGGTGCAGCCTTCGTCGATGGTAAGCTGACCATAGGATTCAATGGGATTTATGACGAGAACGTCGGTCTCCACGCCTCCTCGGGCGACCGCATCATCGGTTTTGAGGTGGCGGGGCCCGACGGTGTCTTCTATCCTGCTGAAGCACGTGTAGAGGATAGAAGTGTAATCCTCACCTGTCCAGAGGTTGACAACCCCACTGAGGTGCGCTACGCATGGCAGCCTTTCACACAGGCCAACCTCGTGAACAAAGCCGGACTTCCCACGAGTACATTCAAGATAACTATAACAAAAAACTTTATTCCTTGGATTTATGATTAGAGAATTAGACCTGAGCGTGTCAGCATACGGCGTGACACGCGACCTGCATTACGATATGGCCATCCTTCCGTGGGGAGCCACAGAGCCCCACAACCTGCACCTGCCCTACATGACCGACTGCATCCTCTCTCACGATGTCGCGGTAGATGCGGCACAGGCAGCACTCGACCAGCATCAGGTGCGATGCATGGTGCTACCGCCCGTCAACATGGGTTCACAGAATCCTGGCCAACGCGACCTCGTCTTCTGCATACATTCCCGCTACGAGACGCAGAAAGCTATACTGACCGACATTGTAGCCTCATTGCATCATCAGGGACTTCGCAAGCTACTGATTGTCAATGGACACGGAGGCAACGGCTTCAAGAACATGATCCGCGACCTCGCCGTTGACTATCCAGATTTCATCATCGCCTCCAGCGAATGGTTCAAGATGGCTCCCGCCAAGGAGTTCTTCGACAACCCGGGCGACCACGCCGATGAGATTGAAACTTCCGTGATGATGCACTACCATCCAGAACTCATCCATTTGGAAGAGGCGGGCGAAGGCAAGAGCAAGGGATTTAGCATTCCTGCACTCAGCACAGGCAAGGTGTGGATTCCACGCCACTGGACGCTCGTCACCACCGATACTGGCATCGGCAATCCCGCAGCCTCTACCGCAGAGAAAGGAAAACGATTCGCCGAAGCAGTGGTCAGCGGCTATGCCGACTTCCTGAAACAATTTGCCGACATTCAAAACTTATCCGACTTATACAAATGAAAAGATTCATCATCTATGCCTGCGCACTACTTGCGCCAGCCATGCTTTGGGCGGAGGACAAAACCGTTACCTCTCCCGACGGAAAGTTAGTTGTAACGGTTTCTGTGGAGAACGGACTGGCTTCCTACACTGTGGCCTATGACGGACAACAAGTATTGGGACGCTCAGCATTGGGACTTCGCACCAACTTAGGGGACTTCACCAAGGAGCTCACCTTGCAGGAGAGCAAGACTGGAACAACGAAGAAAGACTACACGATGACCCGCACAAAGCAGTCGCAGTTCCACTATGAGGCTAATACACTTGCCCTTCAGCTACAGACTTCGAAGCAGGTTCCCATGACCATCGACTTCTACGTTTCCAACAACGACATTGCCTTTCGCTATCAGTTAGGAAGAGGTCCCAAGGACAATACCAGATGTGCCGTCATTGAAAGTGAGGCTACCTCTTTCAATCTCCCCGAGGAGACCCGTTCCTTCATCTGCCCGCAGATTACACCCATGACAGGATGGGAGCGCACAAAACCTTCCTATGAGGAAGAGTACAAGCCCGACATGCCCGTCAACACGAAGTCGCAGTACGGCGTAGGCTACACATTCCCTTGTCTGTTCAGACAGGAAGCCAAGGAAGCGGGGAACGTGAAAAGTGCAGGGAACATCTGGGTGCAGATTTCCGAGACTGGCGTGACAAGCGACTATTGCGGAGCACGACTTTCCGACTACGAGGCAGGCAAGGGCTACACCGTCGCCTATCCGCAGGCTGGCGAGAACAACGGATTCGGCTCTACGTCGGCAAGTATCATGCTGCCTGGCTACACCCCCTGGCGCACCATCACCGTGGGCAACTCTCTGAAGCCCATTGTTGAGACCACCGTACAGTTCGACGTGCTGGAACCTCTCTATAAGGCAACCGAGGAGTACAAGCCCGGCCGTTACACTTGGAGCTGGATTATCTGGCAGGACGATGCCACGGTCTATGACGACCAGGTGCAGTTCATCGACCTCGCCGCTGCTATGGGCTACGAATATTGCCTGGTTGACGCACTCTGGGATACACAGATTGGCTACGACCGCATAGAGGAGCTTGCACGTTATGCTCGTTCAAAGAATGTAGCACTGATGCTCTGGTACAACTCCAATGGTGCGGAGAACGATGCTCCGCAAGGACCTCGTGGTGTGATGAGCAACAGTATCAAGCGCAAGCAAGACATGGCATGGATGAAGCGCATCGGCGTAAAGGCCATCAAGGTGGACTTCTTCGGCGGCGACAAACAAGAGACCCTGAGGCTCTACGAAGAGATTCTGAGCGATGCCAACGATTACGGCATACAAGTTATCTTCCATGGTTGCACCCTGCCGCGCGGTTGGGAGCGTCTCTACCCCAACTTCGTAGGTTCTGAGGCTGCACTGGCTTCCGAGAACGTCTATTTTACAGAGTATCACGCCAAGAAGGAAGGTTTCGAAATGGCGATGCACCCCTTCTCTCGCAATGCCGTGGGATCCTTTGATTGGGGCGGCATACTGATGAACCACCACATGAGCCGTGACAACAAGAGCCGTCATCCGCGCTACACGAGTGATGTCTTCGAGATGGCAACCGCCATCACCAACCAATGCTCGGTGAACTGTGTTGCCATGTGTCCCAACAACCTCACCGACCTTCCAGCTTTCGAGCTGGATTTCCTCCGTCAGGTTCCCACCACCTGGGACGAGACTTGTTTCATTGACGGTTATCCCACACGCTATGCTGTCATCGCCCGCAAATCTACTAACGGACGGTGGTATGTGGGAGGCATCAACGGAACAGACGAGCCCATCACCCTCACCCTGCAACTCCCGATGTTTGCCGGACAAACAGTCAGCTACTACACCGACAACGCACGCCAAAAGGATGAGATTATCCCCACTTCCTTGCTCAAGGAACTGAAGGTGAACAAGAAAGGCGAAGCCAAGGTGACGCTGCAGCCCATGGGTGGAATCATCATCATGTAATACACGAAATCTATATAAAGGGAGTTAAAATATTTAAACGAGTCAAGTAAATGTTTAAAGAACACTCCCTTTATATACATTTTTTATTACTTTTGCCGACGATATGAAGAATGTGGTGCTCATACAACTGGCAGCTTTGATGCTAATAGCCTGCTCACCGAATGCCGACAAGCAAGCGAATGAGCTCATGGCAGAAATAGAACAACTCTACAACAACAAGCAGTTCAAGCAAGCTCTTGACTCCATTGAAACACTTCGTCAGCGCTTCCCAAGGGCTGTCGAAGCGCGTAAGCGTGCCCTCGAAATCTGGGACAACGCTTCCCTTCAAATGGCTCAGGCAGACATTGCCAAGACCGATTCGGCTTTCCTGGCAACAGAGAACCTGATACAGAACGAAACCGACATCTACAAAAGAAACATGCTCGGTGTGAGACGCGACTCGTTGAAAGCGCGCTATGAAGCACTCTGCGGCGTGGTCAAAATGATACGTCATCGACAAAAATGAATATGGCACAAGAGAATACAGAACAACAATTCAAAGACGTGATGGCAGAGTGTCGCTCGCTGTTCGAACAGAAGCTTCATGACTATGGAGCCTCATGGCGCATCCTGCGACCGGCCTCGCTGACAGACCAGTTGTATATCAAGGCCAAACGAATACGCTCACTCGAAATCAAGAAGGAATCGCTCGTAGGCGAAGGCATCCGACCGGAGTTCATTGCACTCATCAACTACGGAATCGTCGGACTCATCCAGATTGAAAAAGGATTTGTTGACGAAGTAGATATCACACCGGCACAAGCCATGCAGCTATACGATGCCCACGCCAAGGAAGCACTGGAGCTGATGCTGCGGAAAAACCACGACTACGACGAAGCGTGGCGTCACATGAGAGTGAGCTCATATACGGATTTCATCCTCACCAAGCTGCAACGCATCAAGGAGATTGAGGACCTGGCTGGAGAGACGCTCGTCAGCGAAGGTATCGACTCCAACTACATGGACATCATCAACTATGCCGTCTTCGGGGCCATTAAGTTGAGGAATGAAGGATGAGAGGTGCGAGATGCGAGATGACAAATGAAAGAAAAGCTATTGAAAATAGGCGTAAACCTGTCGAGGTTGATACTCGCTGTCACATTCATCTTCTCAGGATATGTGAAAGCAATCGACCCGCTCGGCACGCAATATAAAATACAAGACTATCTGGAAGCAGTGGGATTGCCAGGCGTGGTTCCCGATTGGCTGACACTCATAACGTCGGTGGTATTGGCAGGTGTTGAGTTCGCCCTGGGTGTCTTTCTCCTGACGGCCATCCACAGGAGAGGAGTGACAAAGGCAACGCTCATCTTCTTGCTCATCGCATCACCCATAACCGTGTGGCTCTATCTGGCCAACCCCATAGAGGACTGCGGCTGTTTTGGTGATGCCATCAAGCTCTCCAATGGGCAGACACTACTGAAGAACCTCGTGCTTACACTCTGCGCATTCATGGTTTGTCGGTGGTATTCCATGATGCGCTTGCTCTTCCTCCGACGGGCACAATGGATGATTGTCAACGCCACGATCATCTTCATCGTCGCACAGAGCATCTACAGTCTCTACGACCTGCCGCCTTTCGACTTCCGTCCCTATCACGTCGGAGCCGACCTGCGCAAGGGAATGGAGATTCCATCTGGGGCTGAGAAGCCAAAGTTCGAAACCACATTCATTCTCAAGAAGAACGGAGAAGAACGGGAATTTACACTCGACAACTATCCCGACTCTACATGGGAGTTTGTCGATTCCCGCACAGTGCAGACCAGCAAGGGCTACGTGCCGCCCATTCACGACTTCTCCATCATTCTGAATGAGACAGGCGAAGACATCACAGAGAAGGTGCTCACTCAGGAGAAACCAGTTCTGCTTCTCATCGCGCCACACTTGGAAAAGGCAGATGATAGCAACTTCGGACAGATTGACCAAATCTATGAGTTTGCCCACGAAGCAGGATGGACAATGTATTGCCTGACTGCCAGCGGCGAAAAGGCCATCCAACGATGGATAGACATCACAGGAGCCGAATACCCTTTCTGCACCACCGATGCCACCACGCTGAAGACCATCATCCGCAGCAACCCGGGATTGCTCTTGCTGAAGAAGGGAATTGTAAAGGGGAAATGGAGCCACAACAGGCTTCCGTCCATAGAAGATTTACAAAGTAAATGACATACATATTATTAACAAAAAAAGAAAAGAGAAAATGAGAAAGAAAATTGTAGCAGGCAACTGGAAAATGAACATGAACCTGCAAGACGGTATCGCTCTTGCCAAAGAGCTCAACGACACGCTGAACGCCGAGAAGCCCAATTGCGACGTTGTCATCTGCACTCCGTTCATCCACCTTGCTTCCGTAGCACAGTTCCTCAACCAGGACGTGATTGGCCTGGGTGCCGAGAACTGCGCCGACAAAGAGAAGGGTGCCTTCACTGGTGAGGTGAGCGCAGAGATGGTGAAATCCACTGGTGCCAAGTATGTTATCCTGGGTCACTCCGAGCGTCGCGAATACTACAACGAGACTCCCGAGATTCTGAAAGAGAAAGTACTCCTCGCCCTGAAGAATGGTCTGAAAGTTATCTTCTGCATCGGCGAGACACTTGCCGAGCGCGAGGCTGAAAAGCAGAACGAGGTTGTGAAGGCAGAACTCGAAGGAAGCGTATTCAACCTCTCTGAAGAAGAGTTCAAGAACATCATCATCGCCTACGAACCCATCTGGGCCATTGGAACCGGCAAGACCGCTACCGCTGAGCAGGCAGAAGAAATCCACGCCTACATCCGCAGCATCGTTGCCGAGAAGTATGGAGCTGCCGTTGCCGACGAGACAAGCATCCTCTACGGTGGAAGCTGCAAGGCCAGCAACGCTCCTGAGCTGTTTGCCAAGCCCGACATCGACGGTGGCCTGATTGGTGGAGCCTCTCTGAAGGCTGCCGACTTCAAGGGCATCATCGACGCCTGGAAATAATCCTTTTAAACATGAACAAAGTACTTATCATACTCATCAGTCTGTGCGCTGCTCTCAACAGCAACGCACAGACTTACCTTGACCACCTGCAACAGCAACAACAGGGGCAAGGAACCGTGACCGTCACCGAAAGCAAGGAAATAGACCAACTGGTCAATGGTGCGACCAGCGTCAGCGAAACGCCAAGCAAGCCGACAGCCACGACAACACCCAAGACAACAACAATAACAACCGAGAAGCCCCGACAAGTGCTTACGCCCGAAGAAAATGTAGATCCCGCAACTGTCGATACCAGCCACAAAGTGCTCCGACAGGGAGTCAAGGTCACGGGCTACAGAATCCAGGCGTTCTATGGCGGCAACACCCGCGAAGACAAAATTAAAGCACAACAAGTGGGAAACAACATCAAGATGAGGTTCCCCAGCCAGCCAGTTTATGTCCACTTTTATAACCCTCATTGGACATGCAGGGTTGGCAACTTCCAGTCATACGAGGAAGCACAGGAGATGCTACAGAACATGAAGAAGGCAGGATTCACACAAGCAACACTTCTGAAAGGAAAAATAACCGTTCAGCAATGATAGAAACAGAAATATATGTCCGCGAGGGTGTTGAAGAACTCGCGGCTCACTATAAGGAAGTCATCACCCTGTTAGGTGAAGACCCCACTCGTGAGGGACTCGAAAAGACCCCCATGCGAGTGGCCAAAGCCATGCAGGTACTTACACGTGGCTACACACAGGACCCGCACAAGGTGCTTACCGACGCACTCTTCGAAGAGAAATACAACCAGATGGTCATCGTCAAGGACATCGATGTGTTCTCTCTCTGTGAACACCACATGCTCCCCTTCTATGGTAAGGCCCATGTAGCCTATATTCCCAACGGCTATATCACAGGACTCTCAAAGATAGCCCGCGTGGTAGATATCTACAGCCACCGCCTGCAAGTACAAGAGAGACTTACGCAGCAAATTAAAGACTGCATACAGGAGACGCTGAAGCCCCTGGGAGTCATGGTGGTCATCGAAGCAAAGCACATGTGTATGCAAATGCGCGGAGTGGAAAAGCAAAACGCTATTACCACGACGAGCGACTTCAGCGGAGCCTTCAACCAAGCCAAGACACGCCAGGAGTTCATGAACCTGCTTCGCAGAGAAAAATAAAAAGTAAGAGACAACAACAATATAACGTAATAACGAAACAACGACAAAAAAATATGAAGAAACTATCATTATTTGCAACCATGCTCTGCTGCGCCGCAGCACTCATGTTTACATCATGCAAAGACAAAGCAGACGGCAACGACATGTCTAACGACGAAGCACAAAGAGCCTTCAACGAAATGCAGGGGACCTATACGGGTGTGCTCTCTGCCAAAATCGACACACGCGAAACCATGAAGGTTGATGTCCTGTGCAAAGTGGACTCATGCATCAGAATCCTGAGCTTCCCCGATACGCTCATCGCGCAGACAACCTCCAACAGAGCACTCCGAGAGGCACTCACTGCCGCCAACGGCACACGCGAAGTACAGATTCCCTTCCGCATCGGAGGATGGTACAACAGTGACAAGACAGTAACCTATCTCTACCTCTTCCCCGAGTCCATCATCAAGGAAAGCCTCAACGTTAGCGATACAAATGCAAAGGTTACATTCGCATTCTATACGGGCATCGATGCTCCTGGACTCTTCTACCGTGGTCAGAGCAAAGGGCTGCACCTGGAGATGACGGTTGGCGGTATCTACTACGATGACAAACTGCAGAGCGACATCAACAGCCATCTGGTCTTTAAATTTGATGGCACACGCACAGGAGAATAATCCCCACATTCCACATTCCACATTCCACACTCCACATTCCACACCACGATGAAATTCATATCCTGGAACGTCAACGGATTGCGAGCCTGTGCTGGCAAGGGATTCGCAGAGTCTTTTCTACAGCTTGATGCCGACTTCTTCTGTCTGCAGGAGACAAAGATGCAGGCCGGGCAACTCGACCTGCAGTTCCCCGGCTACCAGGCCTATTGGAACTACGCCGACAAGAAAGGCTACTCCGGCACTGCCATCTACACCCGCCACCAACCACTCAGCGTTACCTATGGTATGGGCATTGATGAGCACGACCACGAGGGACGCATCATTACACTTGAGATGGAGCAGTTCTTTCTTGTCACCGTCTATACTCCCAACTCACAAGACGGACTACGGCGGCTCGAATACCGCATGCAATGGGAGGAGGACTTCCGCAACTTCCTGCTGAAACTCGATGCACGGAAACCCGTCATCGTATGCGGTGACATGAATGTGGCACACAACGAAATTGACCTGAAGAATCCTTCCACAAACCATAAGAACGCAGGCTTCACGGATGAAGAACGACAGAAGTTCACCCAACTTCTCGACAGCGGATTCACCGACACCTTCCGCACGCTCTATCCTGAGAAGGTTACCTACTCATGGTGGTCTTATCGTTTCCAGGCACGAGCCAAGAACGCTGGTTGGCGTATCGACTACTTCCTGGTCTCCAACCGTATGAAAGAGAATATACAGGATGCCGCCATCCACACTGAGATATTCGGTTCAGACCACTGTCCCGTAGAGCTTACGCTCAATCCATGACCAACCACCTAACAGAAAAATGATCTAATCACACTGATTGGCAATAACCATGAGTTCGCCATTGTCAACAGTGAAGTGGATGTCGTGCCCGCAGAAGGGCATGCCATAAACCTTGACGGGATCGTTCTGATAATGCGGACGGGGGTCGAGTTCCAAGGTATGACGCAAGGCCGAGAGCTGTTCAGGGGAGAAAAGTTCTGCCACCTCTTGTGGAATCTTCACCTGTAGCTTCGCCCACGTGCGGCGATCGACGAAACCGCTACGCGCTTCTGGATGGCTATCGGCATAGACCACGTAGGGTTTGATGTCATAGATAGGTGTGCCGTCCATGAGGTCTGCACCGAGTACATGGATGACGGGCCCTTGGGGTGTGTCGAGCTCTATGCGGTCGAGGCGCACGGAGGAGAGTCCCAGGGGGTTAGGACGGAAGGGTGAGCGCGTGGCAAACACTCCTACCCGCTCGTTGCCGCCCAACACGGGTGGACGCACCACGGGGCTGGTGGCACGATGGGGATTGGCAGAAAACTCCCACAGCAACCAGAGATAGTCAAACTCATCAAGGCCGCGTATGTAGTCGGCATTGCGATATGATGGTTCAAACACGATCTCACCACGTAGTTCTTCCACCAAGCCGCTTTGCTTGGGAATGCCAAACTTTGAGGAGAAGGGGGATCGGAATGTTGCGACGGGATGAAGGAGCATGATTGGATGAGAAATGAGAAATGAGAAGTGAGGAATGTGGAATGTGGAATGAGGAATGAGGAATGAGATTACCTCTTGCATCATCACTATAAACTAAATCTTCGCCAGTCCTCCTTCGGCAGTTTCTTTATAGAGGGACGGGAGATCGTGGCCCGTTTGTTTCATCACTCGCACCACTTGGTCAAACGACACGCGGTGCTTGCCATCTGAGAAAGCTGCATAGAGGTTGGAATCAAGCGCACGGGTAGCAGCAAAAGCATTGCGCTCGATGCAGGGAATCTGTACAAGTCCGCACATCGGGTCGCACGTCATGCCAAGATGATGCTCAAGCCCCATCTCTGCGGCATACTCTATCTGAGAAGGACTGCCGCCAAAAAGCTGGCAGGCTGCTGCCGATGCCATGGCACATGCCACGCCGACCTCGCCTTGACACCCCACATCAGCACCGGAGATGCTGGCATTCTGTTTCACCACATTACCAAAGATGCCCGCCGTTGCCAAAGCATGCAGGATGCGGGTGTCGCTGAACTGATGGCCTTTCGACAAATGATAGAGCACTCCCGGAAGCACTCCACTCGACCCACAGGTGGGAGCAGTGACAATGGTTCCACCTGAAGCATTCTCCTCGCTCACCGCCAAAGCATAAGCATAGACAAGTCCACGCGATTGCAACGACTGCTTATAGCCTGATGCCTTCACATAATAGGTGGTGGCCTTGCGAGGCAGATTCAGCGGCCCGGGCAGCACGCCTTCGCTATCGAGCCCTCTTTCCACAGAAGCTTTCATCGCCTGCCACACCTCCATGAGGTAGTCCCAGATGTCTGAAGACTCACATTCCTTCACATACTCCCAGTAGGCACGGCCGTTGCAATTGCACCATTCCAGAATCTCTGTCAGCGTGTTCATGGGATATACTTCGTCAGAGGTACAAGATGCAAGGTCATCCCCTTTGGCTCCCCCAAGGAGGAGAGTGTGAGGTGCATCTCCTTCCGACAAAGCTCCTCCTCCCACACTGTAAACCGTCCATTCCTCGCTTCTGGCATCTCCCGACTTGGCATAATTAGCCTTGAACTTCATGCCATTGGGATGGAAGGGAAGGAATATCGTGGGCTCCCATAGGATTGTGACGGGAGCGACAGGGCTGAGTGCCTCAACGATAGCCACATCGGTCATGTGCCCCTTGCCCGTTGCGGCAAGACTACCATAAAGCGTCACCTCGAAGCCAGTGGCTTCGGGATGACGCTCTGCAAAGAACTTGGCAGCTTTATTGGGCCCCATCGTATGACTGCTCGACGGTCCCCTGCCAATCTTGTATAACTCTTTCAGCGATTTCATATTACCTTTGTAGTTGTTCGACTGCAAAGGTAAGAAAAAGTTTTCAACGCGGCAAATTAAATGCTGTTGTCATTTCCTTCATCTGTTCCTGACTCATGCCCTCTGGCTCAAAGCCCATTGACTTGGCGTTGACATAGATCTTGGCACTCTTCGACAGCACATCAATTTGATCGAAGGCATCCATCACATCCAGTCCCTTGGCAAATACGCCATGTTTCTCCCACAGAACCACATCATAGTCTTCAAGTTCCTTGAGCGTAGCATCTGCCAGTTCATTGGAACCGGGCAAGGTATAGGGAACGACACCTAATCCTAACGGGCAGAATGCCTTGGTCTCAGGAATCATCGACCACAAGATGTTGGTCAGCACGTCCTTGCCTAAGAAGGCGCGGTTGTGGCTCATGGCAACAAGCTCTATCGGGTGGGTGTGGACAGTAGCCTTGTAGGAAGAGCCTGTCTCAATGAGATGGGCATGTACCGTGAGATGCGATGGCAGCTCACTGGTTGGCATCACCGCTTCGTCGGCAATGATGACATACGAGGCGCAGTCGTCAAGGATGCGGATGACCGAACCGTTCTGCATAGGCCAACGCGCCAGGTCGCGCATGCGCTTTCCCGTTCCCTTGCAATAGAAATAGCAACCCTTCAGCGCGGGCAGCGTAACACCGATTTGTTTGACTTCGCTGATGGCGGGCAGCTGACGGATTTCATCGTCCACAAGTTCGGTGACGTTGACGGTGATGTTACCACCATTGCGCTCTGCCCAACCATTCTGCCAGAGGTAGCCTGCCACCTCGGCAATCTTTTCAATCTCGGCCTTCAGTTTCGGCCTGTTTTCCAATATACTTTTCATGACATTCATCTTTTTATTTTAAAATCTTTCTTCTTTCATCCTTCATCTTTCATCCTTCATCCTCCCCTCCATATCTCTCCTTGGTTATCTGCGCCAGCGATTTGCCGCGCGTGTTGGGAGCCCCAATGAAGCCTACAATCAGCGAGATGAGCAGCAGGGCAACCATGCAATAGGCAGCAAGGGTGAACCCCTCGCCATTCTCGCCATAGATGAAGGTGAACACCAGTCCCCACACCGCCGACAAGCCACGCACGATGAAGAACATCAGTCCTTGCGCTCCGGCACGGAACTTGGCAGGGAACAGCTCTGAACCCCACAGCGCATAGAACACCTGCACGGAGCTACCATTGTTGACTCCCCAGAGGATGGTGAATATCCAGATGCCGGCAATGTTCGTAACGCTTCCACCTATGACAAGAATCCAGGCTGTCAAAGCTGCGACCAAACCAAAGACATAGAAGAAGCGGTGGGCCACCTTGTCAACACAGAACGAGATGATGAACGTGGTGACAACGACGAAGACCCAACTGACACAGCTCAGCATGTTGGCCGTCTCGTTGCTCAAGCCACCTGCCGTCTCATAGACGTGGGGCATGAAGAACCCCATGACCGATGCCACAAGATTCCACGTGAGGTAGATGGTGGCGAGGAAGATCACAGACTTCACTGCCACACGGTTGGTGAACAGCAGCTTGATATTCTGAACGATGCCGCTTTGATTCTTCTCCTTGTTGGCCTCATACGCGGCACTCTCCTGCAACTGACGCTGAAGGTTCCATGCCACGAAGGCAACAACGAAGAGGGTGAAGAATACCACACGTGACGAGAACACCTGAACAGCTGCGGCATCAGCATCAGCCCCTATCACAGCATGGGCCAGCGACTCAACGGGGGCATAAAGAAAGCCACCCGGGGCAAAGAGCATACCGAAGAAGAGGATGAGCATGGGACCGATGCCCCACGACATCTGAGAGATGCAGATGTTGCGCCCGCGGTTATGAACCTCCGATGACTCAGAGATATACGTCCACGAGGCAGGCACACCGATGCCCACGGAGATGCCTGTGACGAGGAATCCGCCAAGCAGCATGGGATAGCTGAAGGAGAGCATCACGATGAGCACACCGAGCATATAGACCAGCAGATTGTAGGTGAAGATGAACTTGCGTCCAAACTTGTCAGCCAGGAAACCACCGATGATGGCACCAATGGCGGCACCCATAGCGTTGGCACTAAGGGCGTTGAGCCATCCAAGGTGCATCTCGGACAATTCAAGGTAGTTCTGCCACAGCGTGATACCACTGGAGCCGGCGACAATGGCACCGGCATCCAGGTAGTTATTGAGCGAGACCGCAAGGGTACTCTTCAGAGAACTTGATTTTGCCATTTTTCTTTTCATTATAACGTAACGTTATCACGGGATCATGGGATAACGGTATGTCGATGATTATTATCGCTTTGAAGTAACGTCGCGCTCGTACTGCTGAATGCATGGAATATACTCCTCACCAACAGGCACGTTGTTCTTCAGGTTGAAGTAATCGAACACGGCACCGAAAGGCAACGACTTGGCCTCCTCCAGGAGGGCAAGACGCTCGAAGAACTGACCGTTGTCCTCATACTCGCGAAGCTGCTGCTTCGGTTCGAGCAATGCCTGGAGAATGCACTTCTGGGTGGCACGTGTGCCAACGATGTAGGCACCGATGCGGTTGATGCTGGCATCGAAGTAGTCAAGTCCCACGTGGGCACGGTCGAGGGCATCCGAGCGCACCAGTTCCTTGAAGAGGTCGAGAATCTGGTCGTTCATGATGGTCACATGGTCGGAGTCCCAACGCACAGGACGAGAGACGTGGAGCATCAGCTCGGGCACGTACATCAACAGCGTTGACACGAAGTCGGATACATTCTCGGTCTGCTCATAATGTCCAGTATCGAGGGTGTACATCTGCTTACGCGTTGCACAGTAGGCTGTATAGAAATCGTGAGAACCTACGGTATAGCTCTCCAATCCGATACCAAACAACTTTGCCTCGAAGCAGTTCTTCACACCGTCGAGTTTCTCTTCCATAATCTCATCGAGCGAGGCAGCGAGAATCTCACGGTACTTTTTGCGCTGTACGGGAACGTCCTTGCTTCCGTCGTGTACCCAGATATTCATGATACAGGGGTCTCCCTGCGCCTTACCCATTGCGTCGGCAATACGACGGCAACGTTTTGTATGCTCAATCCAGAAGTCGCGAATGCCCTTGTCGGGGTTCGAGAGCGTAAGGCTTCCACTCTTGGGATGAGAGAAAGAAGAAGAATTGAAATCCAGCATCATCTTGTTTTCTTTTGCCCACTGAATCCAACTCTCGAAGTGTTTCACCTCACACTGGTCACGGTCAACAAACTTTCCTTCGAAATCACCATATATCTCGTGCAAGTTCAGACGGTGGTTACCAGCGATGAGAGTCTTCACAAACTCGATGTCCTGGCGTACCTCATCGATATTGCGGGCACGTCCAGGATAGTTACCCGTTGTCTGGATACCTCCGCTGAGTGCATCGTTGCGCTCAAAGCCAACAACATCGTCGGTCTGCCAACAATGCAGCGATATTTGCTGTTTTTCCAACTCGGCAATTGCCTTGTCTGTGTCAACTCCAATTGCTGCGTAGCGTTCTTTCGCCACGGCATAAGCTTTCTCAATCAGTTCTGATTTCATAATTACTATTTTAAAATTTGAAGATATTGACTATACGCATTATTCCACTTTTCCTGATCCTGCGGATGGAAGGCTTTGAGTTCGATACTGTTGGCTATGATTTGGCGCATCTGCCAAATGTCTGAAACCTGCCCTGCTGCCTTTGCCTGCATCATGATATTGCCAATAGCCGTGCCTTCCTGCGGACCTGCCAGCACCTCCACACCAAGTGAATTTGCGGTAAACTGATTGAGGTAGGCATTCAGCGAACCGCCACCGATGATGTGCAGCACCT
>JAFSWU010000046.1 GCA_017444365.1 Prevotella sp. | reverse complement strand
TCCTTCATGTCGATGAATTGCCGCTCAGAATCGTAGAATTCGTATTGCAGCATGGCCATTTTCTGCGAAGGAATGACGTGTACGCCCAGTCCGTACTTCATTTGCCAGCGGCGCTTCAGGGATACAAAGCCCTGATTGATGTAGGCCGCCACGTAGGGGTGGACGTGCAGATAGAATCTTCGGATGCCAATCTTGTTGACAAGGTTGTCAATTTTGCTCTCCAACTGGTCGGAAAAGAGAAGACTCGACTTGATGGTTCCTTTGCCGAAGCAGGAGGGGCAGGTTTCTTCCACGTTCACGTCCATGGCAGGACGCACACGCTGGCGGGTGATTTGCATCAGTCCGAATTTGCTCAGCGGCAGGATGTTGTGGCGTGCGCGGTCGGTTTGCATGTTCTGGCACATGCGCTCGTAGAGCAGTTGCCTGTCTTCGGCAAGGTTCATGTCGATGAAGTCGATGACGATGATACCTCCGATGTCGCGCAGACGGAGCTGACGTGCTATTTCGTCGGCTGCGCCGAGGTTGGTCTCGAGTGCGTTTTGCTCTTGTCCGTTTTCTTTCTTTGTTCGCGTCCCGCTGTTGACATCAATCACGTGCATGGCCTCCGTGTGTTCGATATAGAGGTAGGCTCCGTGTTTGTAGTTCACAATTTTTCCGAACCCCGACTTGATTTGTTTCGTCACGTCAAAGACATCGAAGATGGGCAGTTTTCCGGTGAACAGCTTGACGATGCCGACCTTCTCGGGTGCGATGAGCGAGATGTAGTCTTTCACCTCGTTATAGACCTCTTCGTCGTTGACATGTACGCTTTCGTAGGTGGGATTGAACAGGTCGCGCAATAGGGCGACGGTTCTTCCGGTCTCCTCGAAAACCAGTTGGGGGCGTTGTTGTGTTTTTTGAATCTTGACCAATGCATCCTCCCATCGTTTGGCCAGGATTTTCAGTTCGGCATCCAGTTCTGCAACTCTTTTTCCTTCGGCTACGGTTCTCACGATGACACCGCAGTTCTTGGGTTTGATGCTATGGATGAGTTGTTTCAGTCGGGCGCGTTCTTCGCCGCTTTTGATTTTGGAAGAAACAGAAACTTTATCGTTGAAAGGCATGAGCACCAAGTATCGCCCGGCGAAAGACAGCTCGCAAGTAAGTCTTGGCCCCTTGGTTGAGATGGGTTCTTTGACGATTTGCACCAACACTTCCTGTCCGACCTTGAGCGTTGTCTGCACGCTTCCGTCTTTCTTCAGGTCGGGCAGCCTTGTTGCCTTTGCGAAGGGATAAAGTTTTTTTCTGTCGCTCTGTACCTGCTTGAGGTACTTCTCGTAAGAGCTGAATTGAGTTCCTAAGTCAAGATAATGCAGAAAGGCATCGCGCTCAAATCCGACATCTACGAAGCAGGCATTGAGCCCAGGCATCAGTTTTTTGACCTTTGCCATGTAGATGTTACCAACGGAGAAAGATGCCGAGCGAGGCTCATTCTGGTATTCCACCAGTTTTTTGTCCTCAAGCAGGGCAATCGAAATCTCCTTTTGTTGGACGTCAATTACAAGTTCGCTTGTCATTTCTGTTTTAACTTGTCTCGAACAGACGCTTATTTGCTCTTATGTCTGTTCTTACGTAATCTCTTTTTACGCTTGTGGGTAGCCATCTTGTGGCCCTTTTTCTTTTTACCGTTTGGCATAGTTGTTAAAAATTTAATTGTTTGTATGATAATTGTACTCTTTCCTGTGGCACGGGCTTACTCGTTGCCCATCTTCTCGATGAAAGCCTTGGAGGGCTTGAAGCTCGGGATGTCGTGCGCGGCAATCTGAATCGTCGTGTTTTTCTGGATGTTGCGTCCGGTCTTGGCTGCACGATGCGTGATGTTGAAGCTTCCAAAGCCTCTCAAATACACGTTCTCCCTGGTTTCAGCAAGGCTCTTCTTGATAATCTCCATGAAGCCTTCTATCACAACGCCTACATCGGCTCTTTGCAAGCCGGTTGCGGCAGACAGTTCGTTGATGATTTCTGCTTTAGTCATCTTGCTATTCTTGTTGATTTATTTGTTTTTTGCTTTATAACTACGTTTTGGGAGTGCAAAGATACAAGTTTTTCGTGTGATACGAAAATTTTTTTTGTTATTTTGGCATTCTGCCGCCATTTTTCTGCATAATTTCGTCTTAAACGGGCGTAATTACATGATTTATAATGCCAAACAGCATGATTTCTCAGAAGAAATGCTTACATTTGCAGGCTGATTATTCATGGTTCGCATGACAATGATTTTTTCTGAGGATTCGCGGATACTCCGCTTGGCTCTGCCGTCGATTGTGCAGAACATCACGGTGCCGCTGCTGGGGCTTGCCGATCTTGCCATTGTGGGGCATATGGGTTCCGCGCGCTACATCGCGGCCGTTTCGGTGGGCACGATGGTGTTCAACGTGATGTATTGGCTGCTGGGCTTTCTGCGTATGGGTACCAGCGGCATGACGTCGCAGGCCCTGGGGCGGCGCGACTTTCCCGCTGTGATGGGTATTCTGCGGCAGACGCTCCTGCTGGGGAGCCTCCTTGCGCTGGGACTGGTCGTCATGCAGGTGCCCATCCGCTGGATTGCCCTCCACACGATGCTCCCTTCCTCGGAGCTTGCCGGTTGCCACCTGCCGACTGCCGCAGCCCAACCGTCGCTTGTCGGCCTGGTCACCACCTATTTTAATATATGTGTGTGGGGCGCGCCCGCCGTGCTTTGCCTATATGGGCTCACGGGGTGGTTCATCGGCATGCAGAACACCCGCTTGCCCATGTTGGTTGCCGTAGGGCAGAACCTGATGAACATTGCCGCCTCGCTGTCCCTGGTGTTCGGCTTGGGCATGAAGATGGAGGGCGTGGCGTTGGGAACGCTCGTCGCACAATGGAGCGGGCTGCTGTTGGCACTCTTTCTGTGGTGGCGACACTATGGCCGTCGCTCCGCCTTGCGCCATTCTGTCAAGAAGATGTCCTACCGGCATTTCTTTGCCGTGAACCGCGACATCTTCCTCCGTACGGTTTGTCTGGTTGCCGTGAACCTCTTCTTTACGGCTGCCGGCTCGCGCCAAGGCGTGCTGATGCTCTCTGTCAACACGTTGCTCATGACCCTTTTCATGCTCTTCTCCTATGTGATGGACGGCTTCGCCTTTGCCGGCGAGGCACTTTGCGGCCGCTATTATGGAGCCCGCAACCGGGTAGCGTTCCAGAAGGTTGTCCGTCGGCTCTTTGTGTGGGGTGGGGTGATGGTGGTGCTCTTCACGCTGGTCTATGCCTTTGGCGGAGAGGCTTTCCTGGGACTGCTCACCGATGAACAGAGTGTTGTCTTGGCGGCCCGTCCCTATTTCTGGTGGGCTGTTCTGGTGCCTGTGATCGGCGTGGCAGCCTTCATCTACGACGGCGTGTTTATCGGTATCACCGCCACGCGCGGCATGCTGTTCTCATGTAGCGTGGCTACAGCCGCCTTTTTCCTGCTTCATTTCCTGCTCTTCACCTTGGTGGGCAACCATTCGCTTTGGATAGCTTTGCTGACGTATATGGCGTTGCGGGGCGGCTTGCAGGCATGGTGGCTTCGCAGGCTCCTGCGCCGATGAATGTTTCCGATACAAACAAATTGAGAAAATGAGCCGTTTTCTTTCGTTTAATTCAGAAAAAAACATTACCTTTGCAGGTTGAAAGCTTTTGGGAGCAAAATCTAATTCATTATAACGTTATAAACATTTATGTATTCAACATTGTTAATTACCGTTTTACTGACGGCTGTGGTCTTGGTACTCGGCGCATACGTCGTTGCCAAGCTCATCGGTCCGCGCTCGTACAATCCGGTAAAGGGTGAGCCCTATGAGAGCGGTATCCCCACACGCGGCAGCTCGTGGTTGCCTGTGTCGGTGGGATTCTATCTCTTCGCCATCCTGTTCCTGATGTTCGACATTGAGACCGTGTTCCTCTATCCGTGGGCAGTCGTTGTCAAGCAGTTCGGTCCGATGGCACTCGTCAGCATCGGCTTCTTCCTGTTGGTACTTGTATTTGGCCTTGCGTATGCTTGGCGGAAAGGAGCATTGGAATGGAAGTAAGAAAACCGCACATCAAGAGTATTCCTTATGACGAGTTTAAGGATAACGCCGCATTGGAGAAGCTTGTTGACGAGCTTCATGAGGGCGGCGTAAACGTAATGGTGGGTTCGCTCGACCAGGTTATTAACTGGGGACGTTCGAACTCGCTCTGGTCGCTCACCTTCGCCACGTCGTGCTGTGGTATCGAGTTCATGGCCGTTGGCTGTGCCCGCTACGACTTTGCGCGCTTCGGCTTCGAGGTGACTCGCAACTCCCCCCGACAGGCCGACCTGATCATGTGTGCCGGTACCATCACCCATAAGATGGCACCAGCCCTGAAGCGCCTGTACGACGAGATGGCCGAGCCGAAGTATGTGATTGCCGTGGGTGGCTGCGCCATCTCGGGCGGTCCCTTCAAGTCGAGCTATCACGTGGTGAAGGGCATCGAGGAGATTGTGCCTGTTGACGTATTCATTCCCGGCTGTCCGCCGCGTCCGGAGGCTATCATGTATGGCATGATGCAGCTCCAGCGCAAGGTGAAGATCGAGAAATTCTTCGGTGGGGCCAACCACAAGCAAACTGCCGAGGAGGCTGCCCTGGGTGTATCCAACGAAGAACTGACATTCCGCGAGAAGCACAACGACCACCGCCGTGAGCCGATTGTGATCACAGATGTTCCCGAGGAGTTTGTTGACGAATTAAAGAAAGAGGAGGCCACCGTATGAAGTTAGAATTCCTATCATTTGAGTTTGGCAAGTTCGCACAGGAGATGCAGAACTTGAAGGAGAAGAAGGGCTTCGACTACCTCGTTACCATCATTGGCGAGGACTTCGGCGCCGAGGAAGGACTGGGATGCGTCTATATCCTGGAGAATACCCAGACGCACGAGCGTTGCTCCGTGAAGATGCTGGCGAAAGTGGTTGACGGCAAGAGCGTCATCCCCTCTGTCATCAACATCTGGCGCGTGGCAAACCTGCTGGAGCGCGAGGTGTTCGACTTCTACGGCATTCTTTTCCTGGGCCATCCCGATATGCGCCGCCTCTTCCTGCGCAACGACTTCAAGGGACACCCCTTCCGCAAGGACTGGAAGGGCGACGACCGTTACTCGTTGGAGGAAGACGTGGAGCCTGACTACGGCATGCAGTATGAGCTCGACAAGAACGGAAAGCTCGTAGCCAAGAAAAATCTTCTCTTCACAGAGGACGACTACGTCATCAACATCGGCCCGCAGCACCCCGCCACACACGGTGTGCTCCGCCTGCAGACCGTGCTCGACGGCGAGACCGTGAAACACGTATATCCCCACTTGGGATACATCCACCGTGCCATCGAGAAGATGTGGGAAGGCATGACCTATCCGCAGACGCTCGCCCTGACCGACCGACTGAACTATCTCGGTGCCATGCAGCATCGTCATGCCCTCGTGGGCGTCATCGAGGAAGGACTCGGCGTAGAGCTTACCGACCGCATCAAGTACATCCGTACCATCATGGACGAGCTGCAGCGTCTCGACTCGCACCTGCTCTATACCTCGTGCGTTGCTCAAGACCTGGGCGCCCTCACCGCTATGCTCTATGGCATGCGCGACCGTGAGCACGTGCTCAACTGCATGGAGGAGACAACCGGCGGACGACTCATCCAGAACTACTACCGCATCGGCGGCTTGCAGGATGACATCGACCCCAACTTCGTGAAGAACGTGAAGGACCTCGTGAAGTACATGAAGCCCATCATTCAGGAGT
>JAFSWU010000045.1 GCA_017444365.1 Prevotella sp. | reverse complement strand
AGTACTTCAGGATCAACCTCTGGTGATGAGAACTCCGTCCGTCCGATATAGTACTCTCCTTCTTTCCTGTCAATGATTACGACTGCCTCCGTTCCCACTTTCTCGGCGGCCATCTCCTCGCTGATGGATTGCTGCAGGGCCATGAGGCGGTTCAATCGGTCTTGTTTCACCTCTTCAGGCACATCGTCCTCATAGTGTTCTGCGCTGTAGGTACCCTCTTCCTCTGAGTAGGCGAAAGCTCCCATGCGCTCAAAACGTGCCCAGCGGGTGAACTCCATCAGTTCTTCAAAGTCCTCCTCGGTCTCGCCAGGGAATCCCACGAGCAGGGTTGTCCTCAGATGGATGCCTGGCACTTCTCGGCGCAGTCGCTCTATAAAGTCCATCGTCTCGGCTTTGGTGACGTGTCGAAGCATGCGGCTGAGCATGTGGTCGGAGATGTGCTGTAGGGCTACGTCGAGGTAGTTGCACACGTTTTTATTCTTGCGCATCACGTCGAGCAGCTCCCAGGGGAATTGGTTGGGATAGGCATAGTGCAGGCGTATCCACTTCACTCCCCTGATGTTGGTCACCCTGTCGATGAGCTCTGCGATATGATGCTTGCCGTCGATGTCGATTCCGTAATAGGTCAGGTCTTGTGCTATCACCTGGAACTCCTTCACGCCCTGAGCGGTCAGCTGAGTAACCTCTTCAAGAATCTCTTCCATGGGTCGGCTCTGGTATTTTCCTGTAATCAGGGGAATGGCACAATAGGCACAACGACGGTCGCAACCCTCGCTGATTTTCAGGTATGCATAGTGCTGAGGGGTGGTCAGGAAACGCCCCGACTTGTTCTTGGACGTTCTCCACTGAGGGGGTCTGCCCACTCGCAGTTCCTCAACGAGCTGCGCGTAGTCAAACTTCCCAAAGAACTTGTCAACCTGTGGAATCTCGGCTTCCAATTCCTCCTTATATCGCTGTGAAAGACAGCCCATTACGTAGAGTTGTTTCAAGCGACCCTCTTCCTTGGCCTGAGCCATTTCGAGAATCATGTTCACGCTTTCCTGCTTGGCATCGGCAATGAATCCACAGGTGTTGATCACCACGATCTCACCCTGCGGGATCTTGGGGTCGTGAACGCATTTCAGTCCAATCTCCTGGAGCATGTGCATCAGTCGCTCGCTGTCCACAAGATTCTTGGAGCACCCCATCGTTATAAAGTCAACCTCGTTCTTGCGCATATACATTCTTAATTGAAGAGTGAGTCAACGAACTGACGCTTGTTGAAGAGCTGCAGGTCTTCCATTCTCTCTCCCAGCCCGATGTACTTCACGGGCACCTTCAGCTGGTCGCTGATGCCGATGACTACGCCGCCTTTGGCGGTTCCATCGAGCTTGGTGATGGCGAGCGAAGTGATCTGCGTGACAGCGGCAAACTGCTTGGCCTGCTCAAAGGCGTTCTGACCGGTGGAACCGTCAAGTACGAGCATCACCTCATCGGGTGCCTCTGGAAGCACTTTCTTCATCACGTCCTTGATTTTCTTCAGCTCGTTCATCAGTCCCACCTTGTTGTGCAGGCGGCCTGCCGTATCGATGATGACCACATCGGCATCATTGGCCTTGGCCGATGAGAGCGTGTCGAAGGCTACGCTCGCAGGGTCGCTCCCCATCTGTTGCTTCACAACGGGAACTCCCACGCGCTCGCCCCAGATGCTGATCTGCTCTACGGCGGCAGCACGGAACGTGTCGGCAGCACCCAGATAGACCTTCTTTCCGGCATTCTTGAACTGATGGGCAAGCTTGCCGATGGTGGTGGTCTTGCCCACACCGTTGACGCCTACCACCAATATCACATAGGGCCGATGATCGGAAGGCAGCTCCCATCCGTCCAGGTCTGTAGTGTTGTTCTCCGCCAGCAGCGAGGCAATCTCGTCGCGAAGGATTCCGTTCAATTCCGATGTGGACACATACTTGTCGCGTTCCACCCGTTTCTCGATGCGATTGATGATTTTCAGCGTTGTATCTACGCCTACGTCGCTCGTAATGAGCACTTCCTCAAGGTTGTCCAGCACATCGTCGTCAACCTTTGATTTTCCGGCAATGGCACGTGTCAACTTCGAAAATACGCTTTGCTTGGTCTTCTCAAGTCCTTTGTCGAGCGTTTCTTTTTTCTCTTTACTAAAAAAGCCAAATATTCCCATTTTATCGTAATTTTTCTGCAAAGATACGAAAATAAATCATAATCCTGCATTCATTCCCGTCATTATTTTCATTTTCAAGGAAAACTCACACCCCACACCAAGGCTGGTGTTTCAGTTGTTTCAGTTTCAGTTAGGTTTTAGAGGTTCTATTTTGTTTCAAAATTCCTTTATAATATTATATAACTATTTAATAATCAATAAGTTATAAGAAAAGAGACAAAAATTGATACCCCTCGAAAACTAACTGAAACAACTGAAACTGAAACAAAGAGAATAATTAGCACAAGTAAGTTTTTTGTCTAAAAAGCTGTAAATCAGTAATTTACACACCATACAACCCTCTGCTCCTAAGATGTCGAAGCTTGGAAACACACTTCGGCAACCCAAGAACATTGCTTTCAAGAGCTCAAAAGCATGCTTCAAGGAGGTCGGAACACAGCTCTTAGAACCTCATCACACACCTATAACCTCTCACCTATTACCCAGCTCCCCCTCCCTTCCTGTTCTCCCCATGTGCGGGAAGAATAGGAAAGGAGGGGGATTATTCATGATGCTGGAGTAATTTACAGCTGGATGCTCTCGATTCGGAGCTTCATCATGCCAGCGGGAACCTGAACGAGAACAATGTCGCCTACCCTTTTGCCCAACAAGGCCTGTCCGATGGGTGACTTGATGGAAATCTTCTGTTCCCGAATGTTCGCCTCATGGGGACTGACCAGCATGCAGTTCATTTTGCGACTATTCATCACATTGGTCATTTCCACTTTGCTAAGCAGCTGGATGACATCGGTGTTGAACCGTGAAGTATCGACCACGCGGGCATTCTCCAACACCCGTTGCTTGAAACGAATCCGTCCAAGCAGTCGTCCCTGCTCACGCTTGGCTGCATGATACTCGAAGTTCTCGCTGAGGTCGCCTTTATCACGAGCCTCGGCAATGGCCTCACGGACACGAGGCAGCTCTACGTTTTCCAGCTGACGAAGTTCGGCCACGAGCTTGTCGTAGCCCTCCTGAGACATGTATTCCAACGTCTTAACCTCCGAAGTTATCGTACATAATGCTCTCTGGCTCTACGCCGAGCGAGTCGAGCATGGAGACAACAGCCTTCGACATGGGGCCAGGGCCGCACATGTAGTACTCGATGTCCTCAGGAGCCTCGTGATCCTTCAGGTAGGTGTTGAGCATCACCTGGTGGACGAATCCCGGGGTATATTTCACGCCGGCTGCATCGGCAGCGGGATCGGGACGGTCGAGGGCGAGGTGGAAGTGGAAGTTGGGGTACTCCTTCTCCAGTCCGAGGAAGTCGTCGAGGTAGAACACCTCGTTGAGCGCACGGGCT
>JAFSWU010000044.1 GCA_017444365.1 Prevotella sp. | reverse complement strand
GATTCCTTCGGCCGAGATGGAAACGCTGCGACAAGTTCCGCTATTATAGAAATCGATGTGTGTCTTGCCCTCTGCGTCGGTAACAACATAGGGATTCCAATAGAGTGTGCGTCGGAAATCTGTGCTGGGTGGCAGTTCCTTATAGCCCGGCATCTCGTAGGCATCCACACTGAAGCCTTCGAAGTAGGTGTTCCTGACGCCTTTCTCGTTCTTCGAGGCAGAGCCGTCGCTGTAGAGGAAGACGGTGACAGGATGACAGGCCTGCAGTTGGTTGCTGAAGATGTAGCGACGAGCGTCGGCTTCCTCTTCTGAAATATAGATGGACTTGAAATCGGCCAATTCATCGGGCATCGTCTCCAGACTTGAGGAAGCTAAGCGCTCGATGTCAGTGGGATTGACGGAATTCGGACATTGGGTGACAGCGTAGAAATGGTTGTTGAGCACCCAGACGATGGGACGGTTCTTGTAGGAGAGTCCGGTATTGGGCAGTAGTTGGGGTCTGAACGAGGGATCGGCTGTCAGGAATCCAATATACTTCCTGCTCAAATTGATTTCCAGGATGTTATTGCAGTCTTCGTTGTCCAGGCAATCTGGCACATTGGCGCGCGTGCCAGCCAAAGCGAGTAGTTCCTTGCGGTGTGCCCTCTGCTGTGATGCCGACGGATAAAGATTATACGCCGCTGTCTCCTCCTTCGTGTTTACGTCTGTGATATACCAACCCGCCTGCGCTCCGTCGAAGACGTTGTTGCCGTCGCCGTGGAAGAACTCGTTGCGTTCCTGTAGCCATTGGAAGATGTTGGGCACCTCGCGTCCCGTATCGGTATAGCTCTCCACCTCCTTCTGACAGTCATAGCGTATGCCGGCATGCTGGGCTATCGTCTCGTCGCTTTTCCATGCTACGGTCAGGTCACGGTAGCGACGTTTTGCCTTGACAGTCACCTCGCTTAGCAGGTTTTCCCGCAGTTCCAAGGGTAGAAGCTCGTTAAAGTTCGTTGCCGTCATCAGTGTCTTGTCAGCGTCAACAAGAGGTGTGGGACGTTGTTCGGCAGGATAGATGAAACGGGGCTTCACGTTGGGTTGTCGGTCGAGACTGACGTAGTAGTTCTGGGGCTTGTCGTCCTTTGTTGACCTGAGTGACATCCGCCATGGTCCCACACAGTCGGGTAGGCGGAAAATGAATTTCCCCACACTGTCGGTGACGGTTTCTCCTCGTAGCACCTCGCCCAGTCCGTTGTAAAGTGTTGCCTTCATGGTGATGCTGTCGGGCAGAAGTTTTGTTTTCTTCCCTTTCCTCAGTTGTCCAAACAAGAAGAGCGCGTCTTCAATCGGTTGGTTGGCGGACAAGGTGCGCTCTGTCATCATCTGCTTGGCGTTGTAGCGATGCCAACCTTGTATCATCATCAGGAGATCGGTAGCGCGGCGATGCTCTGGGTCGTCCGACTCTAAATAATAGTCAGGATGCTCGATGAAACCGCGTATTTCCGACGATAACAACAGCCATGAGGCTGCGTTTTGTTGCGGCCCGTTCACCTCGGTGTCATAGTCGCGGATGGACAGTGAGAAGGCACTCTTGGGACGTGCAAGGATATCCAATCCTGTTTTCCCCATAGGCTTCAGCTCCTGTCCGGAGGCTTGGAGGACGATGGGCTCGATGACCTGTTCCGGGAAAATAAAGAACAAGCGGTCGGCTAAAATATTCCCGAGCTTGTCGAATAGCAGGATTCGGTTGACTCCTTCGCTCAATTCATCGCGTTTGAAAGCCATCTGATAGCTGTCTTGCGGCATGTTGACCACCCTGAAGAGCTCAACATTTCCGCGGTTCATCAGTACCATGCCAAGCTGACTGCCATTCAGGTTGGGTGATGTCTGAATGCTGACATCCACCTGGTCCTCGGGCATCACGTTCACGGTCAGCACGATGCCCGACATCTCGGTTTCAGGCAATGGGAAATGATGCAAGCGGCCATGGCTGTCGGTCAGAACCAGTGTGTCTTGCTGTTCCGTAGGCATGATGTAGAAGCGTCCCCAACCATTGGCATTGGTCTTGATGCTATCGGCAATAACCCCTTTGTGTCCCCGTACCGAAGCCGTGAGTTTGACACCCTGTCCCTGTTTGTCAAGCACCTCGAAGGCCATTCTGCACTTGCGATACAGGACGAAATGACCGCCCTCGGGATAAAAGCGCACGGTGAAGCCGTCTTTTGTCTTCAGCTTCTCCGCTTGCTCCCGAAGGTCGGGAAGCTGTTTTCGGTAGTCGGTCTTGTCGATAACCGTCTTTGTATAGTCGTGTTCCTGCTCGTGTTCGTTGAATACAGGAATTACGCGCGAGAACTCCAGGCCGCCCTCCCAGTTCGTCATGTAGCGTGTGTAGGCACGTATCTCGTAGAATCCACTGTGTCTTAGTCCCTTCAGTTCGATAGACCCCTCTCCCTGTCCGTTCTCTATGAGCAACTTGCGTGTCTCCACGACCTCTCCCGAGGGGCAAACAAGATCCACATAGAGCACGCGGCTCATGTTCGTGAAGGCATGATTGTCGGCTCTCACCACATACGCCTTCATCCAGATGGTTTCCCCCATGAAGTAGCCCGTGTTGTCAAGATGCAGGTACACCTTCTCTTGCGGAAACACACTGTTGAAACGTTCCATGTTTTCCGCCCACCTGACCAATCTGTTATTGACGGAAGTGCTTCCGATGTTCAGATTGCTCTCTATTTCTGTTCGCTTAACGGTCTCATGCTCGTCCCAAAACTTGGCATTGAAGTTGACTTTCTCAATCTGCTTTCGAAAATCGACGATGTTGCCCAAAGGCTTCTTGTCTTCGATTTCCAGCGTTCCCACGTTATAGAAAAGGGACTTGAAGGCATAGTCGGCATCTCTTGTGTGGTATTTGATATCGATGGAAACGGATTGTATCTCGCAGAATCCCCGGTTGCTGTCATAGTGGCAGGTGAAGTCCATCTTGATCGGGAGTTCTTCTTGGAGATGCGTTCCCGCCATGTGTAGGATGGTCATTTGTCTCAAGGAGCCCGAGGCCTTGCGCAGATGCAGCGTGGCGATGTCAACAACGAGCGTGCAGTCGAGTATCGGGCGGAAGAAGTTGTCCTTGGGCTTGAAGCGCAACACATAGGTGTCACCAACGACTTGGCAAGTCACCTTGTAAAACTTGCGGTAGTTGGATAGGAGAGGGACGATGTCTTCCCAGTCGGCATCGTTCTTATTGCTCTGCATCATGCTGATGCCAGAGAAATAGATGAAATTTCCTGCGTATGTGTGGTTGCGGTCCACGTCGGCAGGTGTGGCATAGCGCCCCGTCAGCAGTTGCATGTTGCGTATCATCATGGCTGAACGTGCGTTGATGAAAGCCTCGGTCATGCTGCTGGGCTGTCCGTTGACGGAAGAAAGCTGGCGGTAGAAGAAGTTGGCCTGTTCCTGTCGATACCCATTGAGTTGTTGGTGGGCCGTCTTGATGATGTTTTTCACACGCTCATCCATCGATACGACCGACACCTCTTCCAATGAAGTCTCGAGAGGTGTCAGCTTGACCATTCGAGGACATCGTGCGGCGGCAATCCGCTGGGATTCATAGCCCACGTATGAGCAGGTCAGTTCGGCTTTGCTGCTCGTCTGTATCTTGAAGATGCCATTCTCGTTGCAAATGGTCGATTCCCCACTGCTGGATTTCACGGGGGCAAAGGGAAGCGACTGCCCGTCCTTGCCGTCAATGATACAGCCCTCTACTGAGATATTCTGTCCGTAAACAGCACAGGAAAGCAGGAGTATGAAGGTGACAACCGTATGTCTCATGATGGAACAATAGTTATATTAGAAAGAAAACACGGACAAAATTACAAATAATTACTTATACCTATATAAATAAAACATAAAAAAACAATAGAAATGTCTTCAATCGGAGGAAAATTCGTACATTTGCAGACGAATTATTCATTTTAAGTACTAAGACAGGATATGAAAGTAGCAATTGTTGGCGCAAGTGGCGCCGTTGGACAAGAGTTTCTGCGCATTCTCGCAGAGCGCAATTTCCCCATGGATGATTTGGCTCTTTTCGGCAGTGAGCGCAGTGCCGGAAGCAAATATACTTTTCAAGGTAAGGAGTACGAGGTCAAGTTGTTGCAGCATAACGACGACTTCCGCGACATCGACATTGCCTTTGTCTCAGCCGGTGGCGGCACCTCGAAAGAGTTTGCTGAGACCATCACCAAGCATGGAGCCGTGATGATCGACAACTCAAGTGCTTTCCGTATGGACGAGGATGTGCCCCTCGTGGTGCCCGAGTGCAACCCCGAGGATGCCCTGAACCGTCCGCGCGGCATCATTGCCAACCCCAACTGCACCACCATCATGATGGTGGTTGTGCTGCAGCCGTTGGAGAAGCTCAGCCATATCAAGCGCATTCGCGTGTCTTCTTACCAGAGTGCCAGTGGTGCTGGCGCCGCTGCCATGGCAGAACTGCAACAGCAGTATGGTGAGCTGTTGAACAACCAGCCCGTCACCGTGAAGAAGTTCCCCCATCAGCTGGCTTACAACGTTATCCCGCAAATTGATGTCTTCACGGACAACGGCTATACGAAAGAGGAAATGAAGATGTTCAACGAGACCCGCAAGATTATGCACACCGATGCCCGCTGCTCGGCCACCTGTGTGCGCGTGAGCTCCCTGCGTTCCCACAGCGAGAGCGTGTGGATTGAAACCGAGGAGCCCATCAGCATCGAGGCCGCTCGCGAGGCCATTGCCAATGCCCCTGGCTGCACGCTGAAGGACGATCCCTCGAACCTCGTCTATCCCATGCCTTTGGAAACAGCCGGGCACGACGATGTCTATGTGGGCCGCATCCGCAAGGACTTGGCCGATGATTGCGGGTTGACCCTTTGGCTCTCCGGCGACCAGATTCGCAAGGGCGCCGCCCTCAATGCCGTGCAAATTGCCGAATACCTCATTGAGGTTGGCAACGTCAAATAAGCCGATTTACCTGAAAAATGTAGCCGTTGGCAGAATAAAGTTGTATCTCTCAGGCCAACGTGCTACATTTGCACCTAATTAAAACCTAAAGCCTATATGAACGAGTTATTGCAGCAGTTTGCCCCCATCACGCTCGAAGAAATGAGCAGTGTGAAGCTGATGAACCGTACTGATACGAAGTTCGTCACTACAGTACCCATGCTCCATAGGCTTCTTGAAATGGCCGCTCCCCAGTATTATGTCCAGGAGGTGTCGGGTAAGCGCATCGCCTCCTACGACACCACCTATTATGACACCACGGGCTACGACATGTACTACACCCACCAAGCAGGGCATGCCAACCGTCAGAAGATACGCTTCCGCACCTATGTGGACTCCCATTTGCAGTTCATGGAGGTGAAGACCAAGAACAACCATAAGCGTACGAAGAAGAAGCGCATGGTGGTGACCGACATGAACCTGAGCGACGAAGAGAAGCGGGCATTCCTGGCCCAGCACCTCCGCTATGGGGTGGGAACCCTGATTCCCGCCATCCAGAACCAGTTCGACCGCATCACGCTGGTGAACAAAGGCAAGACAGAGCGGCTCACCATCGACACGAACCTGCGTTTCCATAACCTTGTGACAGGCACCGACCGCCGTATGGACAACCTTGTCATTGTCGAGCTGAAGCGCGACGGGCTCTGCTATTCGCCCGTGTTGGCGATGCTCAACGAGCTCCGCATCCATCCTCACGGCTTCAGCAAGTACTGCATGGGGTCGGCCCTCACCAATCACCACCTGAAGGTGAACCGCTTCAAGCGCAAGCTCATCGAGGTGCGGAAAATCCTGGAGAAGGAATGAGAGAGTAGGGGGGGATTGTTTTTCAACAGAACAGAAGAATCGAAAAACTAAAAACTATATGATTATGAGCGAATTGTTTAATTTCACTTTGACAAAGGACTTCACAGAGATGATGATACGCTTTGTGATCTGTATTGCATTCAACTGGTTCATCATCGACCGCCAGTACTACAAGAAGAGCCAGCGGCGCGACTTCTATTTCACGTTCCTGCTGACCAGCATTGCCATCTTCTTCCTGGTGTTCTTCATGATCTTCGGCCTTGACAAGCTGGGAGGCAAGACCTCGATGGGTATCGGTATCGGCCTGTTTGGTATCTTCTCCATCATGCGCTATCGCACCGATGCCATGCCCGTACGCGAGATGACCTATCTCTTCACCATCATCGCCCTCTCCGTGGTCAACGCTATCGCTACCTCGGCCACACTCCTGGAAATTATCCTCACCGATGTCATTGTGGTCATATCCATTGCCATCTGCGAGCACTACCTGAAGATTCAGCACACCAAGCTCATCCAGTACGACCGCATGGAGCTCATCGCTCCTGAGCGTCGCGAAGAGCTCATCGCCGACCTTGAGAAGCGTCTGGGCGTGAAGGTCTATAGCGTGGCCGTGGGTGCCATCGACATGCTGCGCGACATGGCTATCCTCAAGATTACCTACGACGCTGCCGGCATGACCAGCTCAGACACCGTTGACGGCATGCTGAAACTGCGCCGTGTCAACCTCACACAGGTCGATTAATCTCAACCCTTTAACAGCAACATGATGAAAAAGATAGTATTAGCAACCATCGTGGCATTACTCCTGCCACTGGCCGTTTCTGCCCAGAGCGACGACTTCGGACTCTGGTACAGCGTGGGTGCAGAGAAGAAACTCAGCCAGAAACTCAGCCTTGAGGCCGAAGTGGAACTGCGCACCCTCGACGATGCCAAGAAGACCGACCGCTGGAGCGGGAGCATCGGTGCCGACTATAAAATCAATAAGTGGGTGAAGGCCTCGGCCGGCTACACCTTCATCTACGACAAGAAGGAGAAGCGGTCGTACTCTTACTATGACGACGAGGACGATGAAGACGAACCCTGGGAGGGAAAAGTGAAGAAGGCAAAGTGTGCCGACTACTGGGGCCCGCGCCATCGCTTCAACGTTGACGTGACCGCCAGCCAGACCATCGGACGCTGGAAGTTCTCCCTGCGCGAGCGTTGGCAGTACACCTACCGTCCCGAGAAGACCGTCACACGCGATGTATGTCGCTATGTTTATGACCTCGACGGCGCGCTCTCCGACGGCTATCCCACCACCGAGCAGGAGCAAAAGACCTACAACAAGAAGTATCAGAGCGTCATGCGCACCCGCTTCCAGACCGAGTACAACATCCCCAAGTGCAAGATCGACCCCTTTGCCAATGTCGAGTTCTGCACATCCATGGACGACTACAAGGTGCGCTACACCTTTGGATTCGAGTGGAAGCTCTCCAAGCAGCACGTGTTCAACGTGGCCTATCGCTACCAGGATATTCATGAGGGTGCCGGCAGCGACTCCGACGATGAACCCAACATGCACATCGTGGGCTTCGGCTATAAGTTCAAATTCTAAGTAGCAGCCTTTGTGTGCGACACCCTTTTCATAGATAAAATCAACCTGTTTACTGAAAATTCTTCGGCAAACAGGTTTTTTTATATACCTTTGCACCAAAAATAAACAAGAGAATAACAGTCATGAAGAGATTTACAGCATTATTTTTGAGCCTGTTGGCCGTCCTTGCGATGACAACGGCACAGACCATGAACGTGAAGATGGGCGACGTGACCTACGCCTATCCCACCACCGAGACAGGCGACATGGAGTTCAGCGAGGGCACCTCGCTGACCATCCTTGGGAAGACCTACACGCTCGATGAGGTCGAGAGCATCGAAGTCACCGACGATGAGGTCGATGAAAACACCGTCAACGTGGTCTATGACGGCACATCGGCACAGGTGACCGTGGCAGGCAACATTGCCCCCTATATCACCGTGGCCACCAGCGGTGCCCACGTCAGCATCACGCAGAGCGACGCTGTGGCAGAGGAAATCACCTATTCGCTCAGCGGCACTACCGGCGACGGCGAGTTCTATATGACCGGTTCCTATAAGGCCACGGTAGAGCTTCGCGGACTCACGCTTACCAACACCATACCTGTCTATTCAGGAGCCGCCGTGTGCATCATGGACGGCAAGCGCGTCAACCTGAGCGTGAAGAAGGGCACGGAGAACACCCTCACCGATGCCGCCACCGGCGACCAGAAGGCAGCCCTCTACTGCAAGGGCCATCTGGAGCTGAAAGGGCAGGGCACGCTGAATGTCAGCGGCAGGCTCGCCCACGCCATCAAGAGTGCCGAGTACATGCAGATGAAGAACTGCACGGTCAACATCCTTGCTTCCGTCAAGGACGGCATCTCATGCGATGAGTACTTCCTCATGGCGAGCGGCGCGCTCACCATCAAGGGCACGGGCGACGATGCCATCCAGTGCGACATCGACGGCACCACCTCCACCGGCATCACCACCGACCATGAAGACGAGGACTCCGGTAATATATATATAATAGGTGTAACCGTTGACATCACCACCACCAACGATGCCGCCAAGGGACTCAAGGCGGGCGGCGACGTGAGGATTGCCGACGGCACCCTCACCGTCAACCAGACGGGGGGCATCCTTGTCGAGGCCGATGACATCAGCTATCCCACAGCGGTCAAGAGCACGGGCGACATCGTCATCACCGGTGGAACCGTCACCGTCAACAACACCGCCGATGGCGGCAAGGGACTCTCTGCCGACGGCCATATCACCATCGACGAGTCCAATGCCACAACCGTCATCAACATCACCGCCAACGGCACCGGCGGTACTGCCGAGACCACAGGCACCGGCACTGGCACCGATGAGCCCGCAGCCTCCTACAAGGTCTATGTGTCCATTCCCACAGGCGGTGGCGGCGGTCCTGGCGGCGGCTGGGGCGGCAGCAGCGCGTGGAGCAAGGTCTATCTCTACAAGAGCGACGGCACCCTCGTGAAGCAGCTCACCAGCTCCGTCACGAAGTCTAACGGCTACTCCTCGCTCACGTTCTACTATTACGACTTCGGCGAGGCCGTCAGCGGCACCTATTATTTCAAGAGCGACAACTACAACAGCCGCGGTACCACCTACACCATCCAGTCCAGCACCTTCTCTGCTCCCACCACGGGCACCGATATCTACTATAGCATCTCCAACAGCTATACCACCAGCGGCTCCACACGCACCTACTCGCTGACGAATGTCACCAACACCTACGGCGGCTCGTCGGATGTGTCGGAAGACACGGGAACCAGCTACAACGCCTCTGGCATCAAGGCCGACGGCAATGTCACCATCGGCGGCGGAACCGTCACGGTGAAGAACAGCGGCTCCATGAGCAAGAGCATCAAGTCGAAGGCCACCGTCACCATCAATGGCGGCACCGTCACCCTCACCCCCAGCGGCGAGATGAAGGTCATCAACAACGATGCCTCCTACAGCTCCGCCATCAAGACCGTTGACTTCGTGCAGAACGACGGCACGCTCACCATCAACGCATCCGGACAGGCCGGTCGCGGCATCACCGCCACCAATATCACCACCAACGGCGGTACGCTGAAGATCACCAACAGCGGCGCCGGTGTGCAGGGCAGCAGCGACAGCTATACCGCCAAGGGACTGAAGGCCGACACCAGCATCAAGCTCAACGGCGGCACCATCACCATCACCATGAGCGGAACCGGCGGCAAGGGCATCAAGAGCGCAGGCACCTATACACAGGGCACCTCCGACGGCAATGGCCCCACACTCACCGTGACAACCACGGGTAGCTCGCTCGGCGGCTCCACCGGCGGTGGCGGCGACTGGGGGGGACCTGGCGGTCAGAGCAGCGGCGGGTCTTCTGCCAAGGGCATCAAGGTGCAGGGCACCATCTATCTCTATGGCGGCACCACCGAGGTCTATACCTCCACCGACGGCGCTGAGGGCCTGGAGTCGAAGACGGCCATCTATGTCGAGGGCGGCCAACACTACTTCAAGTGCTACGACGACTGCATCAACTCCAGCGGCAAGATCTTCTTCAACGGCGGTGTCACCGTGTGCTACGGCTTCGGCAACGATGCCATCGACAGCAATGCAGGCACAACGGGAGCCATCACCATCGGCAACGGCGTGGTCTTTGCCTATACCACGAAGGGAGCACCCGAGGAAGGCTTCGACTGCGACAACAACTCCTACATCCAGATCACCGGCACAGGCATCGGCATCTCCGCAGGTGCTGCACAAGGCGGCGGTGGCGGCTGGGGAGGAGGCTCCAGCGGCAACACCATCTCCAATGCCAAGCAGGGCTACGCCTTCGTCACCAGCACCATCTCCTACACCACTGGTCGCTACTACACCCTGTCCAACGCCTCGGGCACCAACCTCGTCACCTATAGCTTCGAGGGGGCCTGCTCCAGCTCCTTGGCACTCTTCACCGCCACAGGCATGGTCAAGGGCAGCACCTACAACGTGAAGTACTCCACCACAGCTCCCACCGATGCCACCACCGCCTGGCACGGTCTCTACCTCGGCTCCTCTGCCGCAGGTACAACCAGCGTCACAAGCTTCACGGCGCAGTAAAATCCCCCGCCCAATCACCGTTCACATTTGTGAATTTTGTTGATAATCATAAAGAGAGGGTCAGCACTTTAACCTGCTGACCCTCTCTCTGTTCATCCCTTCTGCAAATACTATTTTGATTCACCATTAGTTTGGATTCTGCTATTTTATCCCATTCAGCAATTGCTGCGCATTTGTTTCTTGCATCTTAATATATGCGAACAGCCGCTTAAAGAACTCCGTACAGTTAAACTCTATAGCCAGTCCAGGGAAGAAAGATACTATTGCCGTTGACATTGCTTGTCACTGTGTAACCTTTCTCTTTTCCATCTTTTACCACCAACTCCCACGAGCACTTGTCCACCAATTCTTCAAACTCTTCTTTTGTAGGCATGCGCCATGACCGGCTGTTTCATCATCGCATCATGAAACTCATTCGCAGGAGTGTCAAGCTGTACACGGCAGACCATGAGGTGATCTCGAGAAACGAACATGTTGTTAAAAACATCCATACCTATATTTTTTATTCTTCAAGTTATACTTATCTTTCATTCCACATGTCTGCTATCTCATCCACCTTCTCCTGGCTGACAAAATACTTGACATAGGCATCCATTGACAAAAATTACTATCGAGAATCGGGGAGAAACCAATCTTCGAAGTCAAAGACTCTAACAACCAAACAGGGTGAAGGATTCGACAAAACGATTCTACCAAATCTATCAGCAGCCTTTGTAGAAAAGAACCCCACTATGCCATCCGTTATCCATTTCCTGACTTCTTCAACGTTTGTTTCTCTTTGGTATTCATATTCGCCAGCATAAAATTCTTCTTGCAGGTTATATGATTCTGCAAAATCAAGTGCACTGCCATTCAAATGTTTCAAATCGAAACGTTCAACTGGATGTGGATCCCCTGATGTATTGTAATAGGATAATTCTATAACGAACATTATATATATTAATGTGTATCCTTTTTTAAGTGGACTTATTCCTTATGTTTAACAATCCCAAGCACTGCCACCGTCGGCACCACATTTGGCGCAATAGTAGTGACCTGTTCCGTCAGACTCCCACACATGCCGGCAACTTTGGTCTATCTGCTTTCTGAAATACGATAAATCAGCCAGTCGTTGCCCAGCTTGCTAGTCACCCTCCTTGAAAAACTTCTCTTCGTTCTCCCGTTCCATCTCGTCCATCATCTTAGACAGACTCTCCAGTTTCTCATTGTGGTCTGTTGTCATATGTTTATTGTTTTATAGTAATGTTGGGAGAGAATGGAAATCCATCCCCTCCCAACATAAAAAGATTATTTGGCAGAACTGCTGAGCGAAGTACAGGCCAGACGAAAGCCGACGTTATCGCCACCGCCCGAACTGGCGCGTCGTGTAATGCGGCCATCGCCGGAACCGTTGCTGTAATAGTCGGCTCCACCGCCACGAATGACATGTTCCGTACCCGAGGCAGGTCCTTGTGGGTTTGTGACATGCTCACGGTCGTAGGCAAAGGCGTTGTACCAGTCGTTGCAATACTCCCAGGCGTTTCCACTCATGTCGTAGAGTCCCAGTTCGTTTGTCTTTTTGCGTCCTACTGATGTATGTTGCCATGACCCTTGGCCAGAGAAGACCTCGTCCACATTGTCGCTACCAGCATATTTGTAACCTTGGCTCTTGCGACCGCCACCAGCGGCAAACTCCCACTCGGCTTCGGTGGGCAGCCGGAAGTTTCCTCCCGTCATGTCGTTCAGACGTGATATAAACTCCTGCACGTCATCCCATGAGACATTCGTGACGGGTCGCTTGGCTC
>JAFSWU010000043.1 GCA_017444365.1 Prevotella sp. | reverse complement strand
GACTTGGTAGTGCCGAGGGCACCCCCGAGAGTACCCGTTTGTTGCCGTCTTTTTCCTTCAGTTTGATCTGTTCCCAGTTCTGTAGCACTTCGCCCACAGTTTTGGCATCGGCGTACTCCTGTTCATTGCCGTCCTCGCCATAGGGAAGCGGCTTGGGGTTCTTGGCTCCCACTTGTGACGGATGATACACGTGCGGATGGCGGAATATGAGCTTGTCGGCCGAGCGGTTGCAAACATCAGCCATATCGAACTGTCCCTTCTCGTCTCCAATCTTTGCATAGAAACAGATGTGCAGCAGCACATCGCCGAGTTCCTTGCAGATTTCGTTGACATCATTCTTCATGAGCGCATCGCAGAGTTCGAATGTTTCTTCAATCGTATTGGGGCGCAGGCTCTCATTCGTCTGTTTCCTGTCCCAGGGGCATTTCTCCCTCAGCGCGTCAAGCACATCCAAATATCGGCCGAAGGCATCCATTTGCTCTTCTCTTGTATGCAACATTTCTTATACCACTTTATATCTGATACGGAACGAATGTTTCTCCTGATCCCAATTTGTGCCGAGCATCTCGAAGCGTCCGATCTGGCTGGTGGAGCGCACATGCTTGCCTATGCAGGGGCAAATGTCAAAGTCTCCGATTCGCACCAGGCGGATGGTCTCGCTTGCATTTTCAGGAAGTCGATCCAAGGTCAGCCCAGCTTCGGGCGAATCGGGTGAAGCATTGAAAATCATCCCTTCGAGCTCAGCCTGTGTGACGAACTCGAAGCTCACTGGCAGGTCGGCCTCTATCAGCTCGTTCATCTTACGTGCGATGGCTTGCTCTTCCTTGCGGTCGGGCTTGTGGTCGATGACCCAACTGATTTTGCTTTTCTTGCGTTCTATATGCGCATTGCGGGAACGTTCGCAATCGAACATTCTCACCATGACCTGGTTGAGTAAGTGTTCTGCCGTATGCGCAGGTGGGAACTCCTCTTTGTTGTGCTCGTTCAAGATGAAACTGTCTTCCATATCGTTATGCATTCTTTTCTGTTCTTGTAAGGCCTTGACAATGGTCAGGCCTTGATTTTATAGACTCTGCTTCCCCACGGCATCAACTCCATGCTGATGGGTTTGTCGGCACGCAGGACGAGTTTCAGCGTGTCTTTGGTCAGCAGGTCTGTTGCCGTCACTTCTGTTTCCTCTATCTGTAGGTAGTCGAAGGCATGACGGGGAATTACCACCTCAGCCTTCTTCGTCTCGTCAGAGAAGTTGGCTACAATGAGCAGCAATTCCTTCCCTGCACTGCGTAGGAATGCAAACTGACGATCGGCCAGATGCTGGTTCACATACATCAGGTCGAAGGTAACCCCTTCTCGCGCAGCCTTTTCCTTGTTGGCGATGAGCATGACCTTCTGGTATTCCGTCATCAGGTCTTTCTCTTCCGTGGTACGGTGGCGTCGGTCGAAATACCCCCTTCGCAGCGTATCTACACACCAGTAGTCGAAGATGGTGGTTCTGCCGTCTGTTCCGCTGAATCCCTCCTTGTCCATTCCTCGCTCCCCATATTCCTGTCCAGCATAGAGCATGTATGGATTCTTCTGCAGGAGCACGCTCACCACATGTCCGGGCAATCCTTTTCGTGCATCTCCTGCGAAGAAGTCGGAGGCGATGCGCTGTTCGTCGTGGTTCTCCAAGAAGTAGAGCATATGCTGGCGTATATCGTCGGTTGCCTGCCATTGAGGTGTAATCTCTCCAGCTCTGCGGCGGCCACAGATAACATCGCGTATGCAGTCGTACATGCCCACCTTGTCGTAGAGCCAGTCGAAGCCGGCTCCGATGTAATTTCGGTATTCGGCAGGGTTGTACACCTCGCCGATGAACTTGATGTCGGGATAGCGGAACTTCACCTTGTCGGTAGCCCAGAACCAGAAGGCTGCGGGCACCATCTCTGCCATATCGCATCGGAAGGCATCTATGCCCTTGGCTGCCCAGAAGAGCAGGATGTCTGTCATCTTGTTCCAAGTGTCGGGAATCGGACTGAAATGCTCTGAGCGTCCTCCGGCATCGCAGTAGTCGATGCCATAGTTCAGTTTCACCGTCTCATACCAGTCATTCCGCGACGGACAGGCCGAGAATTGGTCGTTGCCAGTAGCACGGGCAGGCTGCTCTACATACGGCTCGTTAACAACTGAATGGAAAAGCAGTAGTTCGTCCTTCGACGCGGCATCCTCCACAGCTTGTCCAGCCCTCACTTCCTTCAAATCCAGGGGCTGCCCCCACAGATAGTAGAAGTTGTTCTGGACAGAGAAATGCATGTTGGTGTCGTCGCTCTCGCCCAGGTCTTTGATGCCCTCGGGCTTGCGGATACTCTTATACTCGCGTGCCACATGGTTGGGGACAAAGTCCATGATGACTTTCAGACCTGCCTGGTGCGTACGCTCAATCAGAGCTTCAAATTCCTGCATGCGCTGGTCAACATCCACCGCCAAGTCGGGGGCGATATCATAATAATCTGTGATGGCATAGGGCGAACCAGCCTTACCCTTCACCACCTCGGCATGCTGGCAGGGAATGCCTTGCATGCTGTAGTCGGTTTGGGAGGCATGGCGGATGACACCCGTGTACCACACGTGTGTCACTCCCATGTTCTTAATAAGCTTCAACGTTGCCGCGTCAAAGTCATTCATCTTCCCCACTCCATTCTCTGTCAGCGAACCGTTTTCCTTGCATGTGGTGTTGCGGTTGCCGAAGAGACGGGTGAACACTTGATATACTATTGGCTTCACAATGATGTGGATGGATTAATTTTACTCAATTCCGTGAGCTGTCACGTTGCGGTCAATCTTGGCAATCATACCCTGAAGAGCCTTACCAGGTCCACACTCGGTGAAGTCGGTGGCACCGTCGGCAATCATATTCTGCACACTCTTTGTCCAACGCACGCTACTGATCAGCTGGGCAATCAGATTCTGCTTAATCTCAGCAGCATCCGTGTGAGGCATTGCATCCACATTCTGATAGACAGGGCACTTGGGGGCCTTCACCTCTGTCTTCTCGATGGCAGCCTGCAGCTTATCCTTGGCGGGCTGCATCAGCGGTGAGTGGAACGCTCCGCTGACGGGCAGCGGCAGGGCACGCTTGGCACCAGCTTCCTTCATATTCTCACAGGCGGCGTTAACAGCATCCACATTTCCGGAGATGACGAGCTGTCCCGGATTGTTATAGTTGGCAGGGATGACAACACTCTCTGGAGTGCTCACCTCAGCACAAATCTCCTCTACCTTCTCATCGGGCAAACCGATGATGGCAGCCATCGTACCAGGGGCCTGCTCACAAGCCTCCTGCATAGCGAGAGCACGGGCATGAACAAGACGGAGTCCGTCTTCGAAGCTCAAGGCACCAGCGGCTACCAATGCGGAGAATTCTCCCAGCGAATGTCCTGCAACCATCTCAGGTTTGAAGTTCTCACCCATGCAGAGTGCCGAAATCACACTATGCAGGAACACAGCGGGCTGTGTCACCTTTGTCTGCTTCAGCTCATCGGCAGTACCTTCAAACATGATGTCAGTAATCTTAAAACCAAGCACCTCGTTGGCTTTGTCGAAAAGTTCTTTGGCTAACGGGTTGTTCTCATACAAATCCTTACCCATTCCAACGTACTGGGCTCCCTGCCCGGGGAATACAAATGCTTTCATTTTCTCTATTTGATTAATTAAACTTATTCCTAAAAAATTCTTCTGGAAAGTACACACCACTATCCGAGTGTGCAAAGTTACGAAAAAAGGTTGTAACAAACGAGGGATTTTGGAAGATTAACGCAAATCGGCCTAAAATAAAGGCAATACGGGGAAGAACGAGGAAGTTCAGAACTCGGGATTACGCAAATTTGGGAGGATTGAAGAAGAAGTTAGG
>JAFSWU010000042.1 GCA_017444365.1 Prevotella sp. | reverse complement strand
GATATACAACGTACAGGGAGTTGGTAACGATGAAGCAACATTGAACATGGTTGCGCCTGTACGCGAAATAATATGTATAATGAAACTGAAAAAACGATGAGAATTAGATGGAAAATTTAGAGAGAGTCGCCAACTCATTGATAGTAAGCAATCAATCTCAGCTGCGCAGGCTGCTGTGGAGGAGTAGTATTCTTTTTGAAGAGTAAATTATTCTAATCATAGGTGAATGACTCCATCTCTTTCTTTCCTTCTGCGACAGAAGGAGAGGGGAGATGGAGAAATTTTATAACCCCCAAGTTCTGTAACGTGAAAAAAAACTTATATACGTATCTCCCCATTCTGTTTTCTTTGTCAGTTCTTGCTGGCATAGTCATGTACCCTCAGAAAGCTCAGGCGCAATCTTTGAGCCAGTTCTGGAGCTCGATGCCCGATTCGCTCATGCCTTATCTCGACAAAGGCAAGCGGATGGAACTACTGGATTATGCCAAGATGGGCACCAAGAAGGAAGTGAAGAGCCAATTCAACCAGATGGTTACGCTTGACACCATCACAGACAACTTCATGCAGGTAACTTTGAACGAAGAGCTGACCTTGCAAATGAAGCGCCTGCCTGTAGAGGATGAGGATTCGGTTTTTTGCGTTGTGAAATCATTCGGCAAGGAAGCCGTAGAAAGCACGGTAATTGTTTATAATCAAGACTGGAGCCCAAGAAGCAGGCTTACCTTCAGTCCTCAGTTGTTTTCTGAGCAGATCAAGACACATGAGCTGCTTGACAAGGTTGAACTTGAGCGTTGTCTGCCCATGGTGGCAGCCAGTTTGAATGCTGATAACGACGAAATGAGATTGAGAGTTTCTTACCAGCTTCTGTCGCAAGAGGAAAAACGACTGCTGAAAGATGAAGAAGTGCAACTAAATGTTAAGTGGAACGGAGAAACGTTTAATAAATGTTATTAAATAGAGAAAAATAAACATAAATGTTGCAAATAGAACAGAAATCATGTATCTTTGCAATGTGTTTTTCATGGTATTAGATTATTAAGGTTAATTTTGAAGATTGATTGTCGTGAGACAATCAATCCTTTTTAATCAATCTCAAGCAAATAACAGTTCTTGTTGTTGCTTGGGATTGATTCTTTTTTGGTGTGTAGGGATTGATTTTTGGTGAAGTTGTTTTTGATTCTTTTAAAAAAGGTATAAAAAAAGCTAATCTATTTTGCCATGTGCTCAGTATTACCTACCTTTGTAGTCAATAGTAATTAAAAACAACGACAAAGTGAAAAAAATATTCTATATATTCCTCGCATTCATTCCTTTCTGCTGCTCTGCCCAGAAAATTTCGTTGGGCTCGTGTGTCACTTCCGACAAGGGGCAATACAAGGGAGAGATGATGTCAGGGAAGCCCCACGGCAAGGGGAGCACCATCTATAGCAACGGAAACACCTACGATGGCGAGTACATCAAGGGGCGCAAGCAGGGTTATGGCATATTTACAACCGCCGAAGGTGAAAAGTACGATGGCGAGTGGATGCTCGATCAGAAGCACGGACGTGGCACGCTCTATTTCCTGAACAATAACAAATACGTTGGCCTGTGGTTCCGCGATATGCAACAGGGTCACGGCATCATGTACTATTACAATGGTGATGTGTACGACGGCGAGTGGCACATGAACAAGCGTCAGGGAACCGGCAAGTACACCTTCTCCCATGGTGCCTACTACTCAGGTCAGTGGAAGGACGACAAGAAGCACGGCAAGGGATTCTACAACTGGGGAAACGGCGAAACCTACGACGGGATGTGGGACAACAATGTGCGCGCTGGAAAGGGTACGAGCTTGTTCGCTTCCGGCGACCAGTATATTGGCGAGTGGAAGAACGACGTACAGAATGGAAAGGGCATCTATCGCTATGCCAACGGCGACGTGTATGAAGGCGACTACGTAGATGGCGAGCGCACGGGAATGGGCGTTGTGAAGTATGCTAACGGAGACCGCTACTCCGGTCGTTTCCTGAAGGGCGACAAGGATGGCAACGGCACCTTTTCATGGAACAATGGCGACGTCTATGTGGGAGGCTGGAAGAAGGACGTTTGGAACGGTCGCGGCAAGCTGACCAAGAAGTCGGGCGATGTCGTGGAAGGAACGTTCAAGAACGGCAAACTCGACGGCGACATCATCATACGCTATGCCGATGGCACCCGTTTCCGCGGTATCTACAAGGCTGACAAACGCCACGGCAATGCCATTGAGGTTAACTCTGAGGGCATCCGTTTTGAGGGTGCTTACAAAGACGACCAGCGCGATGGAGCCTTTGTGGAAAAAGACCGTAATGGCCAGGTTATCAAGCGCGGCCACTACGAGAAGGGACGCCGATACGAAGACAAGTAATACTTTAAACTGAATAACATGATTATTGACACATTGGACAATCTTGAGAAGTATGTTTCTCTGAATCCGCACTTGAAAACCGTTGTTGATTTTATTCAATCGACAAATCTTGAAAAACTTGAGAATGGCAAGCACGAAATCCAGGGCGATGATGTGTTTGTCAACGTACAAACCCTGAAAGGCAAGTCGCAGACTGAAGCTCCCGTGGAGTATCATCGCCAGATGGTGGATGTTCAGATTCCGCTGAGTGGCAGCGAGACCTACGGCATCATCCCCGTTGCCGATCTGCCCGCCGCCGAGTTCTCTGTAGAGAAGGATTGCGCCTTGATACCTGGTGTGCCCTGTTTGTCGTATGTAACAGCCCACAAGGGGATGTTTGTCATATTCTTCCCCCAGGACGGTCATGCCCCCGACATCACCGATGCTCAGGAGTTGCACAAGCTGATTTTTAAAGTAAGAGTTTAAATTTTTTCACTATGGATACAAAGAAGACAGCCCCCGCAAAGACCAAGAGGGTGGCAAAACCCAAGCACATTGGATTGGTTAAGAACGACGGTTACCTGGAGCCCTACGAAGAGGCCATCAAGGGACGTCATGAACATGCCGTTTGGAAAATCAACCAGCTCACACGCAACGGCAAGACAACGCTCTCCGACTTTGCCGTCGGCCACGAGTATTTCGGACTTCACAAGACGGCCCGTGGATGGGTGTTCCGCGAGTGGGCTCCCAATGCCACAGAGATCTATCTTATCGGCGATTTCAACGACTGGCAGGAAATCGATAAATACAAGGCCAAGCGCATTGAGGGCACAGGCAACTGGGAGCTGAAGCTTTCGGAGAAGGCCCTGAAGCACGGCGACCTGTACAAGATGAGCGTTCATTGGAACGGAGGCTGTGGCGAGCGTATTCCCGCCTGGGCACGTCGTGTTGTTCAAGACGATGTCACCAAGATCTTCTCTGCCCAAGTGTGGAATCCCGCAGAGCAGTATCAATGGAAGAAAAAGAAGTTCAAGGCCAACACGAACCCGCTGCTCATCTACGAATGCCACATCGGAATGGGCCAGGATGCCGAGAAGGTGGGCACATACACGGAGTTCCGCGACAATGTTCTGCCTCGTGTCATCAAGGACGGCTATAACTGCATCCAGATCATGGCCATCCAGGAGCATCCCTACTATGGCAGCTTCGGCTATCATGTCAGCTCGTTCTTCGCAGCTTCCAGCCGCTTTGGTACCCCCGAAGAGCTGAAGTCGCTGATTGATACCGCCCATCAGAATGGCGTTGCCGTCATCATGGACATCGTCCACTCCCACGCAGTCAAGAACGAGGTGGAAGGACTGGGCAACCTGGCCGGCGATCCCAATCAGTTCTTCTATCCGGGCGAGCGTCACGAGCATCCGGCTTGGGATTCGCTCTGCTTTGACTACGGAAAGGACGAGGTGATCCACTTCCTGCTCTCCAACTGCAAGTATTGGATGGAGGAGTTCCACTTCGACGGATTCCGCTTCGACGGTGTCACCTCCATGCTCTACTATAGTCACGGTCTGGGTGAGGCATTCTGCAACTACGGCGACTACTTCAACGGTCATGAGGATGACAACGCCATTTGCTATCTTACCCTTGCCAACAAGCTCATCCATGAGGTGAATCCCCAT
>JAFSWU010000041.1 GCA_017444365.1 Prevotella sp. | reverse complement strand
TCAGGGTCGCCCCCCAGGATATCTGGAATTATCTTACAGAAAGCCTGTGGGAAGATTCCTTTGTCTATGTTCTTGATGGCGTTGTGTACGTCTTCCTTAGCGGCACTCACGCCACGCATCATATAGCGGTTGTCCATTTAATATTTGTTGTCAATGTTCAATGTTTCAATCTTCAATGTTCAATGTTCAATAACCCATTAAAACTTCACTTGCGGAGCCTTTTCTGCCCCAGCTTCGGCTTCGAACTTGGTCATTTTGTCAAAGCCGAAGATGCCTGCAAACATCGAGTTGGGGAAGCGGCGTATCTTGATGTTATACTCCTGCACCACTTTATTATATGTGTTGCGTGCTTCGTTGATGCGGTTTTCTGTTCCTTCGAGTTGCACCTGCAGGTCGCGGAAGTTCTCGTTGGCTTTCAGGTCGGGATAGTTCTCCTGAATGGCGATGAGTCTTCCTAATGCCGATGACAGTTCGCCTTGTGCCTGCTGGAATTCCTTCAGTTTCTCGGGAGTGAGGTTCTCGGGGTCGAGTGTCACCTGAGTGGCTTTGGAGCGTGCGCTGACCACACCTTCAAGCGTCTCCTTCTCATGTGCGGCATAGCCTTTCACCGTCTCCACGAGATTGGGTATGAGGCCGGCACGGCGCTGATAGGTTGACTGCACGTTGGCAAGTGCTGTTGTAGCCTCTTCCTCGGCGTTGACCATTCCGTTGTAAGCACTTGTAGCCCATAAGCCGATAGCGACAATGGCTACGATGATTGCAATAAGTCCTTTACTGAGTTTCATAATCTTATATTTGAATGTTTAACTTTCATCCTTCATCTTTCATCCTTGACCTACAGTCTTGCCTGCTCACCAACTCGATGTGGCTCCGCCTCCACCTGAGCTTCCTCCGCTGAATCCTCCTCCACTGAATCCTCCTCCGCCGCCGAAGCTTCCACCACTTCCGCCGCTGCCTCCAACGATAATGGGAGCTGCTTTCTCGAAGGGGTTGCTACGCAGCAGGTTTCTGCCTGTTGTGCCGTTGTATCTGTTGCGCAGATAGGCTATCAGCACAAACCAGAAGAAGATGAGCAAGAGGTGAAGGGCCAGAATCCCTGCGGCCTCGTCGGATTCCTGCTCTTTCTTTTGCTGATAGGTGACGGGTAGCTCCTTCTTCTGCAGCAGGTTGTAGATGGCTTCCGTCAGGTAGAGCATACCGCTGTCGGGCTGTTCCGATTTCATGAAGGGGACGGCGTAGGTCTGTTGCAGCCGTGAGCACTCGATGTCGGTAAGGTCGGCTTCGAGCGCTCTGCCTGTATGGGTTCTCACCTTATGGTCTTGGTATGCCAGCACGATGACCATACCCCTGTCTTCCTTTCCTATCTTATATCTGTTGAAGAGGTCTTGGGCAAAACGGAACACGTCTTCGTTCTCCACATGGTTCACAATAACCATTGCCGATTCGATTCTCAGCGAGTCGTCCATTCGCTTGAGCATGCGGTTCAGCTGTTGTTCGGTTTGGGAAGATACCACGTGGTCGGGGTTTGACACATAGCGCGCCCCGTCGGTGAGGTGGGGCATCGGTATGCTATTGGCATTCCATGCTGTTGTGTCAGCCGGTGTGTTGGCAAGTGTTGTTCTTGTTGCGGGGGTGGTGTCTTCTTCTGCCATCAAGCCGGCTGTATAGCTGCATGCCAACAGTTGCGAGAGCAGTCCTATGGCAATGATGTATGTCCATGTTTTCTTGAAGTGGCGGGATTCTGGCGTTTCCACATCATGATTGGCAATGTAGGACTTACGCTCGTTGTCAAACTCCTCCTTGTTCTTGTAGTAGAGACGCTCGTAGTGACTGCGGAGCCTTTCCTTTTGTCCGCAGGCAAACAAGCCCATCGACCGCTTATCGTTTTGATAGGATCTGACGAGCATGTCGGTTGCCGAATTGTATTTGTGGGCTATTCGTGCGAGCTCGCTACGTCTTGCGAGTGGGTTTCCCCGCAGAGTCTTGTTCTTCTGCCAGTCGGCAATCAGCACCGCGGAGCAAGTAGGAACGAAGATGGTGCTTAGGAGGGCCAGCAGCATCCAGGCTGTTTCAACGGAACCGCCGTTGGCTCCTGCTGAAACGGCGACACCTGCTCCAATCATGCAGCCCAATGCGCCCAGCATCATCTTGGTTACCGATATGTTTTGCTTTGTTTTCACAATCTTTGCCTGTATGTTTTATGTTTCTTCCCCTTCCCAGAAGTCCCACGAGGCATCGGCCTGTAGCTGCAGCATTTCCAATCCGTTCTTGGTTTGTGCGCCCTGTGCGGCTCCCCGTTGTAGGAAGAGGGTCTCTTGGGGGTTATAGACGAGGTCGTACAGGATATGGTGTTCATCGAGTGCCTCGTAGGGGAGTGGTGGACAGGTGTCGGTATTGGGGTACATGCCTAAGGGGGTGCAGGTCACGATGACCTGGTATTCGTTGAGCACATCACGCGTAATCTCCTCGTACGTCATGACATCTTTCCGGTGGCTTCTGCTGACAAACATGGGT
>JAFSWU010000040.1 GCA_017444365.1 Prevotella sp. | reverse complement strand
GCGCTGCGGGTGGGCTGTTCCTGCAGACGGGCGATGGGCATGATGGGGAAGAGCTGGTCCAGTGCCCAGGAGTCGGGCAGCGACTGGAAGAGCGAGAAGTTGCAGAAGTACTTGTCGGCCAGAAGCTTGTCGAGGTTTTTCAATTCCTCGGGCACATGCTTCAGCGACTTCGCAATGGCATTGATCTCGCGGCACACGCTCCAGTACATGCTCTCGATTTCCGCACGTGTCTTCAGGTCAACGAGTCCATGTGAGAACAGGTCGAGTGCCTCCTCGCGAATCTGCTCGGCATCGTGCCAGTCCTCCAGCATAGAGCGTGAGTTCAGGTTGTCCCAGATCTCGTAGAGGTCCTTCACCAACTGGGGGTCTTCCTCTTTCGCCTCAAACTCCTCGGGCATCTCCGGCAGCGAGGCTGTCTCCAGCACATCGATGACCAGCACCGAGTGGTGGGCCGTGAGCGACCGTCCGCTCTCGGTGATGACATTGGGATGGGGCAGTCCGTTCTTGTCGGCAGCATCCACAAACTGATAGACGCAGTCGTTGACATACTCTTGGATGCTGTAGTTGACAGAACTCTCACTGCTGGACGAGCGGGTGCCGTCGTAGTCAACCCCCAGTCCACCGCCACAGTCCACAAAGTCCACATTGTAGCCCATCTTATGGAGCTGAATATAGAACTGTGCAGCCTCGCGCAGGGCGGTCTGTATGCGACGGATCTTGGTAATCTGGCTACCGATATGGAAGTGGATGAGACGCAGCGAGTCGTGAAGTCCCTTCTCGTCGAGAAGCTGCAGGGCCTTCAGCAGTTCTGAACTGGTCAGTCCGAACTTCGACGCGTCGCCACCGCTCTCTTCCCATTTGCCTGCCCCCGAAGATGCCAGCTTGATGCGGATGCCGAGGTTGGGCTTCACGCCCAGTTTCTTGGAGGCCTTGGCGATGATGTCGAGCTCGTTGAGCTTCTCCACGACAATGAAGATTCGCTTGCCCATCTTCTGGGCGAGCAGTGCCAGTTCGATGTAGCTCTGGTCCTTGTATCCGTTGCAGATGATCAGCGAGTCGCTCTGACACTGCACGGCAATGACGGCATGGAGCTCGGGTTTCGAGCCGGCTTCCAGTCCGAGGTTGAACTTCCGTCCATGAGAAATGATTTCCTCTACCACGGGCTGCATCTGGTTCACCTTGATTGGATAGATGATGTAGTTCTCTCCCTTGAAGTCGTATTCCTCCTTCGCCTTCTTGAAACAGCTGGCCGTTTTCTCAATACGACTGTCAAGGATGTCGGGGAAACGCAACAACACCGGTGGTGTCACGTCGCGCAACGCCAGCTCATCCATCACCTCTCGCAGGTCGATTTGCGTGAGGTCTTTGCAGGGAGTCACATAGACGTTACCCTTCTCGTTGATACCGAAATAGGAGGTTCCCCACCCGTTGATGTTGTAGAGTTCCTTCGAATCTTCAATGGTCCATTTCTTCATTTTGCTTGCTGATATTTCTCTTATTTGACAATTGTACTATTGGACGATTTATTGTGGAATGTGGAGTGTGGAATGTGGAGTGTGGAATGTGGAGTGTGGAGTGTGGAGTGTGGAATGTGGAGTGTGGAATGAGAACACTCAAGAGTAATCAAAACTATTCACTCTTCACTATTAACTATGAACTATGAACTATGAACTAAAAATCGCCTCTTCCCTCTTACACCCCCAGTTCCTTTCGGATTTTCTCGATGGTGATGGCAATCTTCTCGAAGTTGTCCATCAGGTTCACATCGATGATGTGCTTGGCCTTGGTATAGAACTGCTCTCGGTAGGCCAGCTGTTCGCGGATGAACTCCTGCACCTCCTCGGGCGTCTTGTTGAGCAGGAGCGGGCGAACCCCCTTCCCCATGCGGAGATGTCCGTAGAGCACCTCGGGCGATGCCTTCAGGTAGATGGTCTCTGCCTGCTGATTGAGGTAGTCCATATTGTCATAGAAGCACGGCGTGCCTCCTCCGCAGGAGACGATGACGTTCTCGAACTCGGCCACTTCGTGGAGCATGTTATGCTCAATCTTGCGGAATCCCTCCTCGCCAACCTCGTCGAAGAGCTGCTTCACGGTTTTCCTGCGACGGGTCTCAATGTACCAGTCGAGGTCATAGAAGGGTACGCCGAGAGCCTTTGCCAGCTCTTTGCCAACCGTTGTCTTCCCGGCTCCCATGTAGCCGATGAGTATGATCCTGATCATTACTTATTGACTATCTCCATGCACTGCTCGTAGGAAAGCTCTGCGGCATTGGCTTGCAGGGCCTTCGGGAGTCTGTAGTTCTTACCGTCGTAGGCGATATAGGGACCAAAGCGTCCGTTCATCACTTCCAGCTTCGAGTCTTCGATGAAGCTCTTCAGGTGGCGCTGCTGATCCTGTTTGCGCTTTTCGGCGATGAGCTCGACGGCACGCTCCAGCGTTACCGTCAGCGGATCGTCGGTTGTGGGCAGCGACACATATTTCTTCTTGTGTAGCACATAGGGTCCGAAACGACCGGCACCGATGACCACGTCTTCGCCCTCGTATTTTCCGATGGTGCGAGGCAGGCGGAAGAGTTCCAATGCCTCTTCCAAGGTGATGGTCTCCATGCTCTTGTCGGAAGGCATCTGTGCGAAACGCGGTTTGTCCTTATCCTCGGCAGCCCCCACCTGCACCACAGGTCCGAAGCGGCCAATCTTCACGAACACGGGCTTGCCCGTTCCAGGCTCCACACCCAGTTCGCGCTCACCGGCCTTATGCTCCGAGCGGGCGTTCATCACTTTATCTACCACGGGCTCGAACTTCTTGTCGAAGGAGAGCATCATCTTGTCCCACTGCTTCTTGCCCTCGGCAATGCGGTCGAACTCCTCTTCCACCGTGGCGGTGAAGTTGTAGTCCATGATGTCGGGGAAGTTCTGCATGAGGAAGTCGTTCACCACCACGCCAACATCGGTGGGCAGCAGTTTTCCTTTCTCCGAGCCCACCTGTTCCTTCTTGCTCTTGGTGGTGAGCTTGTCGCCTTTCAGGGTGTCGATGGTATAGGTGCGCTCCTCGCCCTTCTTGTCGCCCTTGTGAACATATTCTCGCTGCTGGATGGTAGAGATGGTCGGTGCATAGGTTGACGGACGACCGATGCCCAGTTCCTCCAGTTTGTGGACGAGGCTGGCTTCCGTATAGCGGATGGGACCCTGACTGAAGCGTTCTGTTGCCGTCACCTCAATTCTGTCGAGCTGCTGGTTCTTCTTCATCTCGGGAATGGTGTGAGCAAACTCATCGTTGCCCTGTTCCTCGTCATCGGTTGACTCACGATATACCTTGATGAAACCGTCGAAGATGACAACCTCGCCCTGCAGCACGAAATGATGGTTCGAGAGCGACTTGTCGGCTCCCTTGGCCACGATCTCGACGGTGGTCTTCTCAATCTCGGCATCGGCCATCTGGGAAGCCACGGTTCTCTTCCATATCAGGTCATACAGTCGTTTCTCCTGAACGGTGCCATCGATGGTGACATTGTTCATATAGGTGGGTCGGATGGCTTCGTGCGCCTCCTGTGCCCCCTTCGAGTGGGTCTGGTAGTTGCGTGGACGGCTGTATTCTTCGCCGTAGAGGTTCACAATCTCCTCCTTGCTGGCACCGATACAGAGCGTGGAGAGGTTTACACTGTCCGTACGCATGTAAGTGATGCGACCGTTCTCATACAGACGCTGTGCCACCATCATGGTCTGCGACACCGAGAAGCCCAGCTTGCGGGCGGCCTCCTGTTGCAGGGTGGAGGTGGTGAAGGGCGGTGCCGGCATGCGCTTCAGCGGTTTCTTAGTGATGTTATCCACAAAGAACTCAGCATCCTTGCACGCCTGAAGGAATGCCAAGGCTTCCTCGCGGGTCTTGAAGCGGCTGTCGAGCTCGGCACGAACCTCATTGACGGTTCCGTCGGCCTCGGGCAGTCCGAAGAGAGCCGACACGCGGAAGTAGGGCTCACTGTTGAACGACTGTATTTCGCGCTCACGCTCCACAATCAGTCTCACGGCAACGCTCTGTACACGTCCTGCAGAAAGCGACGGTTTCACTTTGCGCCAGAGAATGGGCGAAAGCTTGAATCCCACCAGACGGTCGAGGACGCGGCGGGCCTGTTGCGCATTGACCAGATTCATGTCCAACTGGCGCGGATTCTCAATGGCCTGCATGATGGCGGGCTTGGTTATTTCGTGGAATACGATTCGATTGGTTTTGGCACGATCGAGTCCGAGCACCTCACACAGGTGCCATGAGATGGCTTCTCCTTCGCGGTCTTCATCGGAAGCCAGCCACACCTTCTTGGCGTTCTTGGCATTCTGACGGAGTTCGCTAACCAGTTTGGCCTTTTCGCTTGGAATCTCATAGCAGGGCTCCAGTGTCTTTTCGTCTATACTCAGCTCCTTCTTTTTCAAGTCGCGTATATGTCCGTAGCTAGACATCACCTTGAAATCCTTTCCCAGGAAACGCTCAATGGTTTTTGCCTTCGCGGGACTCTCTACGATTACTAAATTTTCTTGCATAATTGTTGCTTTCTTATATTTAGGGCGCAAAAGTACAAATAACTTTTGCATACACCTTATTATATAAGAAATATTTTACTTTTTTTAACTCTGCACTAACAAGTAAGGGAGTCACAAAGAACTCCTTGTAACTCCCTGTAACTCTTTGAACTCGCTGAAAACTCTACTTCACGAGCACTTTCTTGCCATTGACAATATAGACACCCTTCTGCGAGGACTTGGTCTTCACGCCGCCCAGCGTATAGGCGTTGGCATTGTTGGCAGACTTGCCGTTTGCCTTCACCTCGTCGATGCCGTTTGTATCTTCGCCGATGGGCATCCACTCGCCTTCCCAGACATCCAGGACGGGCAACACCGCGATGCGGTTGATGACGAAGGTGTAGGAGTCGTAGTGCGGGCGGGCGGTTGATGTGGCATAATGCCAGCGGCCATCCTCCAGATAGTAGCTGCGGTTGGGCACCTTGGCCACATCGGTAGATTCGAACATTCCCATGAGACCCGAGGGAGCGTTCACCCTCAACGACGACTCCACGCCGCCAAAGAAGGCGAGCTTCGTCACGGCAGAACGGTAGATATAGGGCACACCGGCCTGCGGCTCGGTCACTTCCTCGATGTAGAGCTTCGTCTGCTCTTTGTTCACACCGGCAATCTTATAAAGGGTGAAGTCGGCCGAAGGCTTGATATTGAACGGCAAACAGATGGTTCCCCACGTGCCGGGTTCCACCATGCGGATGTAAACCGGCAGACGGGAGAGGCGGAAGTCGGTGGCGCACCACCATCCTTCGCGTCGGTCGCCCTTGCTATCGCCGTTTCCATAGGCACGCCAAGCATTGTCCACGGCTCCGCTCTTGGAACCGGCGAAACCGATGATGAGCGTATCCTTGGGACCTACATAGACAGGTGCGGTGGCCAGCGTCTGCCAAACGTTGTCGGCAGAAGCGGAGGGGATGTCGAGCCGGTCGAAGGTGAGGGCAGGCGACTCCTGCTTGTCATCATTGACGGAGATGTAGGCATGCTGGTCGGAGAGGCAGTAGTGCTGGGTGAGAGCCTTACACTGCACGGCATAGTATCCCATGGGCAGGTCGGCAATCTTCTGCTCTACGGCCATGGTCTGGGCTTTTCCTTCAGAGGCTCCGATGCCACCCCACCAGGCATTCCAGCAGGTTTCTCCAAACTGCGTCTTGTTGGTCTGCTCGCCTCCGGTGTAGGTACCGGCTACGGTCCACCCTGCCTTTTCTTTAAATTTGGGGTTCTGGATCATGTCGGTAGCGTCGAACATGGGCAGATAGTCATTGATGGCCTGCTGCAAGGTCTCAATGCCGGCGGCGATAGACTCAGCCGTCTTCAGTTCGGTGGCTGTCTGCACCTGTGTCTGGAGCTCTTCTACACCCAGCAGGTTGCAGTCAACAAGCGTGTGGGCATAGCGGAGCAGCGAGTCTAAACGCTCACGGTTGCGGATGGCTCCCATCGTCGTAGCGATGGCTTCGTTGATCTGCTGTAGCTTCTCTTCGTCGGAACCAGAAGCAGCGTTGACCATTTGCTGCAGCTCTGTATTCAGGTAGGAATACTTGTTGTTGAAGGTCTTGATGGCGTTCACCTGCTGGCGAGCCTGCGATACGCCGTCGGCCAATGCCTCCTCGCGGGTGGCAAAGAGCTGGCGCAGCTCAAACTTGTCCATCTGTGCCATGCTGCCAAACCAGCGCTGCTGGATGAGGAAGCGGGTAAAGTCGTCGCTGTTGAAGGTGGCAGCGTACTTGATCCACCGAGAGGTTGCAGGCAGCGAGAGCACCACGCTCGTCTCTGCTGCACCGTCGGCAGAGAGACTTGCACGCTGGTAGCCACCGCCGTTGTCCTTGGCACAAACCGAGTAATAGTATTTCTTGCCTGCCGTCAGGGCCACGTTCTTCTTCAGTCCGCCAGTCGTGGCCGCACCCAGGTTGGTCCATCCCTGCAAGTAGGGACCGCCATCGTAGCCTCCGATGGGAACAATCTGAAAGTCGGGCTGACCGATGGCCGTTCCCATTCCGTTGATCCATCCCTGCTTGCCAAGGTCGAAGTCGCCATTGGTCAGGATGTTTCCACCTGCATAGAGTGTCTGTCCTCCCATGTGTACGAGGTCGCCCACCTGCAGATTGGCATGTACGGCCGCCATCTCGGTCGTGTGACGTTCCTTTCCATTAAAATCCTTGACATATACACGATAGGTGTAACCGTCGCGTCCTTCCTCGTCCACATAGGTGTAGTCGGCGGGACCGTCCTGCAAGTCGATGTCGGCAAGGGCTTTCCACTCGCCGTCGTCGGCCTTGCGCTCAATCCTCATCACGGTGTTGAGCTCGCCGTTGTAGTCATGCCAACTGATGGTGGTTGCACCGTCCTGATAGACCACGGCAATGTTGTCGGGGTCGGACATGGGCGGTGTGGCGGGCACCGACTCGTATTGTTTGTTGTAGCCAATGCCGGTCTTCTGCGTGGAATACCACTCTCCGAGTTCCGACAGCGAACCGTCGCGATAAACCTTCGAGGGATAGACCTCGCTGTTCCAGTAGGCATAGCGCTCTACATAGCCCCAGTTGTTGAGCTGGTTGATGATGCGCTTCATGGTCTCGGCATTCTGGTGCTCGTTGACACCCGATGCGAAGGCTCCATTCTTGTTCCATGAGGCTCCCCACACGAACTCCGATATCCAGATGGGGCGTTTGTAGGAATTGTACAAGCTGGGAATGGTGTAATAAGTATCTTCCGTCCAGTAGCAGTGCAGGTCAACCAAGTCGCAACGCCAGCCGCGCTTGTCGATGGCACTGAGGAAATCGCCGATGAAGTTCGGGCTTCCGTCCCACGACGACGGTGTGCAGAGTCGCATGCCGGTACGCATGAGGTTCTCCCAGTTGGCCAGGATGGTCTCCAAGCTCTGCGGTTTGTCATCGGCAGCGTTCAGCGGCTCGTTGTTGGTCTTCATGTGGGTAGCGTAGGTCACCTTTCCGCATTCGGATGATGAGGGATAGTCCTCATAGATGTGGTTCACAACACTCTCGCAGTCGGGCAGCCGGTTCTCTCCCAGTCCCCAGTCGTAGCACCAGGCGGCATTCAGCGCATTGATGATGCTGGTACTGGTGGTGCTGGCAATACCTTTCTTCGATGCGTCGAACCACTGGAAGATGCGGTACGATGACACGCGGTTGGCCATCAGCGCAGGCAGGTTCATCTCAAGGTCGCCATTGGCAGCGATGAAACAACGGCTGTAGCCGCGTCCGCCTTCGCGCAGGGAGAACGTCACCATGTAGCCGCGCTTCAGCTTAAACGACTGGATGCGGTTGTTCAGCTGTTCCTCGGTGAGCGTGTTCATATAGCCGCCGGTGTTGCGCAGGTCGAAGTCGTTGCAGGAGTCACCAGTGAAGTTCTTGCCGCTATAGACGGTGAGCATCTTCGTATTTGTACCGTAGGGCAGAATGATGGCACCCGAGCCGTACATCTTCACCTGACAGTTGGCACCATTAGCCGCACGCACGCCTTTGATGGTGATATAGCGCAGGAAGGCGATGGCCTTGCTGGGCCTGATGTTGTTGAAGATGACCACGGCATGGTCGGTGTTCTGAATGTCAATGCTACCCTCCTCGGCAAAGGGTGTTGTCGAGTCGATGCGGTAGTCCCAGTCTTCGGTAATGGTAACGGGAGTAGTGACCTGTGTCACACTCTTGGTGGTGTTGGCAAAGGCCGTGATGCTCATCAGCATACACAACAGGCCCAGCAGGTAATGTTTCATTTTCTTTTTTTGATGATGGTTTTCATTATTTCTGCAAAGTTACGAAAAAACAATAGCAATACAAAATAAAAGCTCGCTTTTCTTCAAAGAAACATACCAAATGGGCATCACCATCGAGACCCCCCTGAGGCCTCCATCCCCGTCATATTTCCGTCCCCCATAAGGGGACTCCAATATGACGGGTAAGGCTTACCCCCCAAAAAAACTATCATTCCGCAGAGCCGTGCTTTGACAAGCTAAGAGAAGAATTGTCACCCGCCATCCTCTAAAAGCATTGCTTTGAGGTGCTAAGAGCAGTGCTTCAAGGAGGTCAAAGCACTGCTTTGAGGAGCTAAGAACAGTGCTTTGACAACCTTGGAGCAGTGCTTTGACAAGATGTTCACAGAAGAATGACCAAAAAGATTTCAAATAAGTGCAAAAAAGGTCGTATAATTGAAAAAAATGAGTATCTTTGCATGTAATCAAACTACTATGCACAATAGGAAAAACAATCATAAAAAAAGCATCGTTATGAAAAGAAATCTGACTACTTGGATGATGCTCTTCGTCTTACTGCTTCCCATGCAGGCGAAGAAGCAACCCGCTGTGCAGCAACCGACATTTGCAGGCTACCTGTTTGCCTACTTCGAGGGCGGGGGCGACAAGAACTTACAGGAACAATTGCGCTTTGCCGTGAGCGAAGATGCCAAGAACTGGTATGCGCTGAACGGTAACCGACCGATTATTGCCAGCGATAGCATCAGTGAAAGCGGCGGCATACGCGACCCACACATCCTGCGCGGTGAGGACGGCTGCTACTACATCGTGGCAACAGATATGCACACCTTCGACCCCAACCAGGGATGGGGAGCCAACCCTGGCATCATCCTGATGAAGTCGGAAGACCTGGTCAACTGGACACACGCCAAAATCAACCTCGGCAAGGATTGGCCAGCCTTCAGCGATGCTTACTGGGTGTGGGCTCCGCAGACCATCTACGACCACAAGGCGCGGAAGTACATGATCTACTTCACCCTCCAGCGAACCAACGACAACCGCCAAAGCCTCATCACCTACTATGCATACGCCAACAAAGACTTCACGGGGTTCGAGAGCGAGCCTAAGGTGCTCTTTTCTGCCAAGTACGGCAGCATCGACAACGACATCATCTACAAGGACGGC
>JAFSWU010000009.1 GCA_017444365.1 Prevotella sp. | reverse complement strand
TGTTGTACCTTTGTCCATGATTTTGTAAGTTTTGTTGTTTGGTCACTGCAAAATTACAAAATCTTGGGGGAAAGACTCAGGTCTGGCCCCCTATTTTTGGGGAATCTACACTTCTTCACACTTTTATCGGACAGCAATAGTTAAAAATATAGCATAAAATGGTATGCTAACTTAACAACCTAGGACGGTTCCGTGATCATTTTTCGTCCGAATAATTTGGCAGTTTAAGAATATGATGCTCTGGGCCTCCGCTGATTACTTTTCCAACAAAAAAATGAGTTGAATGATGTTGCTATATTCAAATAAATGTATACCTTTGCACTGTCCAATAAACAAATGAAGTGAAAAAATAACCTGTGTTACGACATAACAGAAAAGAACATTGTTTTTGTGTAAACCTACATTTTTTGTATCTTTGCACCGCAAAGAACTAAAGATGATGGAGAAGATTACAGAACAACCGTCGCGCTACGACCATCTGGAGCAGATGTCGGTGGCAGAATTATTGCAGCACATCAACGACGAGGATGTGCTGGTAGCAGAGGCTGTCCGCAGGGCATTGTCCCAAATCAGGGTGCTGGTTGAGGCCATCGAGCCGAGGATGAAGCGAGGCGGTAGGCTCTTTTATGTTGGTGCAGGCACGAGCGGCCGACTGGGGGTGCTCGATGCCAGTGAGCTACCTCCTACGTTCGGCGTTCCTGATACGTGGGTTGTGGGTATCATTGCCGGCGGCGACAAGGCCCTGCGCCATGCAGTAGAACACGCAGAGGACGTTGCCGAGCAGGGCTGGGATGACCTGTTGGCTTTTCATCCAACAAAGGACGATACCGTGTTGGGCATTGCCGCCTCTGGTACAACGCCCTACGTAGTGGAAGCCATCCGTCAGGCTCGCCTGAACGGACTCCTGACGGGCTGTATCACCAGCAATCCTGACACTCCGTTAGCTCAGGAAGCAGAATATCCTATCGAGACCATCGTAGGCCCTGAGTTCGTGACGGGCTCCAGTCGGATGAAGAGCGGCACGGCGCAGAAGATGGTGCTCAACATGATTTCCACCACGCTGATGATTCGCATGGGGCGTGTTCAGGGCAATCGCATGGTGAACATGCAGCTGACGAACGACAAACTGATAGACAGAGGCACACGCATGCTTCAGGAATTTCTCGGCCTTGGCTATAACGAGGCTCGCGACCGTCTGCTCGAATCAGGTAGCGTGACAGATGCACTTTGACAGAATAGATGTGCATTGAATCACTCAATAAAAGTTCAGCAAAACCGTTCCGTCATATCCTACTTTCAGCCTCACCCTGCTACCCTCCGCCATCGGATAGTTCAGGCCGCTGTGATGACCTACGGGGAAATCATAGCAGACGGGAATGTTGTAGTGCTGTAGATACTCGTATTCTTATTCATTATCATTATATTTTTATATTGTACAAAGTTACGTATTACATATATCTATGGATTCATTCAAAATAACTCTGTTTCCGACGGCAAATATACGAATAATTTTTGAGATAACGAATAAAGTACCTGAATAGTTAGATCTATTCGACTTAGGATTTCAAATCAGAATAGTTGAGGATGCGCATTTCTGTGGCTTCGCAAATCTCGCGAGCAAAGTCATTGAGTTGATGGAAACGGGAGTAGTCTGACGAACCTTCTATTAGCCAAGGGGCAAGGATGAGCAGGTGACCGGCAGCACAGGCATAGAAACGGCGCTGGGAGGGCTTCCAGTATTCACCGATGGGTTCCTTCTGCAGAAGTATCAAGGGCAGGTGGGCGTCAAGGGCATCATTGACCACAAGACTCTCGCCTTTAGATATACCTGGTGTGATAAGTACCGTGCCCTCTTCGGCAATACGCAACAAGCGGTCGTGCTCCCGATGATAGGACTCGGTTTGTTCCGTCGTTCTGGTAGTAGTCGTGCCAAAAAGACCGCCGGTGCTGGTTGTGCTTGGTCTCGCATCTCGGCAGCCCCTTATCGTCTTCGTTTTCCATTGTCCTCTTTTGCAAAAAGCGCCACAGAGATTTCCCTGCGGCGCTCTTATTTATAGATAAGGTGAAGCCTTTAGTCGGCCAACTTAGCCTTGATGAACTCGCGGTTCAGGCGGGCGATGTTGGCGATGGTCTCGTTCTTCGGGCAGACGGCCTCGCAGGCACGAGTGTTGGTGCAGTTGCCGAAGCCAGCCTCTTCC
>JAFSWU010000039.1 GCA_017444365.1 Prevotella sp. | reverse complement strand
CCAATTGTCAAACAGTAAAATTGTCAAATAGTCCAATCTTCATTATCTGTCAATATCTGGTATTACAAAGTCGATAGCCGCTCCGGTAGTGACGAGGTCGGCGATTTTCTGTCCACGCAGCATCTTGTCGAGAGCCCCGGTAAGTGTGAGTCCCATCGGACGCATCTTCAAGCGATAAGGACTCTTGTCACCCTTTGAATCGAGATAGACACCAAACTCGCCGCTTGCACCTTCGACAGAGAAATACCATTGTCCTTCAGGCACTTTGATAATTGGCTTCTGCTTGATGTAGAATTCTCCTTCAGGAATATTATCAATAAGCTGCTCGATGATATCAAGACTTTGATACATTTCCTGAATATGAACCAGATAACGGTCCATAGAATCGGCTCCAGTGAGCGTAATCTGCTTCCATTCCACCTTGTCGTACATAGCGTAAGGATGGTTCTTTCTTACATCATTCTTCCATCCTGCCGCACGACCTGCCGGACCAGTCACAGCATAGTTCACACAATCAGTGAGCGACATCGGCCCTACTCCCTCGAAACGGTTATGAGTAATCACGTTGTCGCCGAAAACATCCATATATTCCTGAATCATCGGACGCAGATATTTCACCAAATCCTTCACGTTCTTCACGAAGTTTGGATCTATATCATCTTGCAATCCACCGATTCGGTAATAGTTCTGAATAAGACGTCCGCCTGTGGTTTCTTCCATTACATTGAGCACATGCTCGCGGTCTCTCATGCAATAGAGGAATGCAGTGAGCGCACCAAGGTCTTGAGCGCAACAACCACAGAACAGCAAATGTGAGTCGAGACGTTGCAACTCATCCATTATTGTACGGATATACTTAATGCGATCTGACAACTCTACGCCTAATCCTTCTTCGATGACACCAACAAGAGCGTGGCGATGCATCATTGCTGAAAGATAGTTAAGACGATCGGTCAAAGCGAGCGACTGTGGATAAGTCATGTTCTCGCACATCTTCTCTATACCGCGATGGATATATCCGAGATGAGGATAAATTCGCTTTACCTTCTCGCCGTCAAGGACTGTTTGTAGGCGCAGCACGCCATGGGTTGACGGATGTTGAGGACCGATGTTTACAACATAGTCGTCATCAGCGAACAGACGATTTTGCTTGCAGCAAAGCTTGCCCTCGTCATTAAGCCAATACTCCATTCCGAAGTCTGGTTCAACATCATCGTCGAGGGTGTAGTCGTCGGTCTGTTTGAAATCTTTGCGCAGTGGATATCCTTTGAAATCGCTGCGCAAGAACAAACGACGCATATCAGGATGACCGAGGAACTTTATTCCAAGGAAGTCGAACACTTCGCGCTCAAGAAGATCGGCAGCCTTCCAAAGCCCTACGACAGAGTTAACAACACTTTCGTCGCCAACTTTCTTGGCAAGTGTCTTCACGCTTGTGCGCTCATGGCTCTCGGTGTTCTCAAGAATATAAACGCATCCTAGTCCTTCTTCACCGAAGTCTTCACCGACGATAGTTACGAGATAGTCGAAATGCTTCTCGTTTTTCAGTTTAGCCATTTCAGAGGCAAACTGGTCGAAATCAAATACTTTACTATTCAGTTTCATTGTGCAGCCTCCTCTTTTTTTACTGCCGCAACATTAGCGGTTGCAGTCTCCTTGGTTTCTTTCAATTCATTAACGAATTCCTCAGGCACATCGGTCACCACAATTGGGCGTCCTTTCTTGCCATAAGTAAGCTCTTCATTCGAAACGCCTTTCGCGCGCTCTTCCTTCGTCTGCTTATGGTTCGCTCCACCAAAGAATTTCTCTATCTTCACTTTCCTCTGCAGCTGCATCATGCCGTACATGATTGCCTCAGGGCGTGGAGGACATCCGGGGATGAACACATCCACTGGAACTATTTCCTCAATGCCTTTCACCACATGATAGCTCTGCTTGAACGGACCGCCGCTGATGGCACATCCGCCCACTGCAATCACATATTTCGGCTCTGCCATTTCGTCGTAGAGACGTTTCAGCGCAGGCGCCATCTTGTGGGTAATGGTTCCGGCACACATAATCAGGTCGGCCTGACGTGGTGAGTTGCGAGTAACCTCAAAGCCGAAACGTGCAAAGTCGTAGCGTGCACAACCAACAGCCATAAACTCAATACCGCAGCATGATGTTGCGAATGTGAGCGACCACAACGAATTGGCACGTCCCCAGTTAATTACTTGGTCAAGAGAGCCGACAACGACATTCACTCCACCCTCGTGGAGCTCATCGACAATCTTCTCAAGACCTTTATTATCCTTAAACTCGTCATAAGGAATGCTCTTTATACGCGGTTTTCTTACTTCCATTCAAGAGCTCCTTTCCGCCAAGCATATGCAAGGCCAAACACAAGTACCAACAGGAAGAAGCCGATGCTGACGAGTGCCATCGGTCCAAACT
>JAFSWU010000038.1 GCA_017444365.1 Prevotella sp. | reverse complement strand
TGGACCAAGAAGGTGAAGCATCCGTCAGAGTTCACCCAGGTGGGTGCCGACATCGAAGTCGTAGTGCTCGAAATCGACAAGGAGAACCGTCGTCTGAGCCTTGGCCACAAGCAACTTGAAGACAATCCTTGGGATACCTACGAGACCCTGTACACACCTGGAAGCGTTCACACCGGTAAGATCAGCGAAATGATGGACAAGGGTGCAGTCATCACACTCAACGAGGGTGGCGAAGGCTTTGCTACTCCGAAGCACCTCGTGAAGGAAGACGGCACACAGGCTCAGCTCGGCGAAGAGCTCGACTTCAAGGTAATCGAGTTCGTGAAGGAGACCAAGCGCATCATCCTCTCTCACAGCCGCACCTTCGAGGAGGCTAAGGAAGAGGCTAAGCCCGCACGCGCCAATAAGCCCGCTGCCAAGAAGACAGACGCAGCTCCCGTCATCAACAACGTTGCCGCCAGCACAACACTCGGCGACCTCGATGCACTGGCTGAGCTGAAGGCTAAGATGGAGAAAGGTGAATAATCCACACCTTATTATATGATAAGAGAAAGACCTGCTTGAAAAAAGCGGGTCTTTTTTTTGTCATTTCAAATAATTTCATTACCTTTGCAGTCGATTTAATACAATCAGCGTTTCAGTTCTTGAAACGTTTTATCATTTCAAAACTATTTTCCATACATTTATGTATTATAAGGACGAACTATTATCGAAAGATATGCCCGAACTCGTAAGCATAGCTAATGAGTTTGGTATAGACATGCCTGCCAACACCGATGAGGAAAAAGAGGCCCTCATCTATGAGATTCTTGAAAAGCAGGCAACGGCAGAAGCTGCAAAGGCACCCTTAGGAACTGCCAAGCGGAAACGCACACGAATTGCCAAGAAAGATGCAACTGACCACGTATATTCCGTGAACGGAAAGGAAGGCGAGAACTACGACGTGAAAAAGAACAAGCCCGTCAACGTAGAACAGCCCTCCCTCTTCAAGGAAGACATCACCGACACGAAAAAGGAAGACGACGAAGACACCAAGGAGACCAAGAAAACCAAGAAAGCCAGTTCCAAGACGAAAGCTGAAGAGAAAACTGCTGAGGAAAAGCTGGCAGAGCTGCCCAAGCATCGCGGCAGAAAGTCGAAGAAGGAACTGGAGCTGCTTGCAGAAATAGAAGCCGCGAAGAAGGATGACGAGAACGCCCCACAGCAAGAAGCTGCTGAGACGGAGCCCGTGGCAGAAGAAAACGCCCCCGCTGCCAACGACACACAAGCCATTCCCGAAGCAGAGTTCGCAAATGGACAGGCATCAACCGACGAAGGCGAGAGAGACCTCATCGCACAGCTGCAGCAAAAGATTAACGCCCACAACGGCGAAGCAGAGGAAACAGAACGTGAGGGCTATGCCGAAGCAGAATACGGCGTATGGGATGAAGACCCCAACGACGGCACCGACTTCATCACCGTTGTCGATATCCCCATCGAGGATCAGGGCGCTATGCCTACCTACGACATGTTCGACAATCCCACCACACCGGTTCAGCAACCCCTCCCCGTCTATCAGGCACCGGCAGAGAACAGCGACTACGACTTCAACGACCTGATTATGGCCAACGGCGTGTTGGAGATCATGCCCGACGGCTACGGATTCCTTCGCTCCAGCGACTACAACTACCTGTCTTCACCCGATGACGTGTATGTAGCAGCAAACCTCATCAAGAAGTACGGACTGAAGACCGGCGACGTTGTGCAATGCCACGTACGTCCACCACACGACGGCGAGAAGTACTTCCCCCTGACCAATATCGACATGATCAACGGACGCGAGCCCTCCGAGATTCGCGACCGCATGCCTTTCGAGCACCTCACGCCCCTCTTCCCCGATGAGAAATTCTCACTCTGCGGAGACAAGGCATCCACCAACCTCTCCACCAGAATCGTCGATCTGTTCTCACCCATCGGTAAAGGACAGCGCGCACTCATCGTGGCCCAGCCCAAGACGGGTAAGACCATTCTGATGAAGGACATTGCCAACGCCATCGCCGCCAACCACCCCGAGGCCTACCTCATGATGCTCCTCATCGATGAGCGCCCGGAGGAGGTGACCGATATGGCACGCACCGTGAATGCCGAAGTCATTGCATCCACCTTCGATGAGCCCGCTGAGCGCCACGTGAAGATTGCCGGCATTGTGCTTGAAAAGGCAAAACGCATGGTGGAATGCGGACACGATGTTGTCATCTTCCTCGACTCCATCACCCGTCTGGCTCGCGCCTACAACACCGTTTCCCCTGCCAGCGGCAAGGTGCTCACTGGTGGTGTCGATGCCAACGCCCTGCAGAAGCCCAAGCGTTTCTTCGGTGCCGCACGCAACATTGAAGGAGGCGGTTCGCTCACCATCATTGCCACAGCCCTTATCGATACCGGCTCCAAGATGGATGAGGTCATCTTCGAGGAGTTCAAGGGAACTGGTAACATGGAGCTGCAACTCGACCGCTCACTCTCGAACAAGCGTATCTTCCCCTCTGTCAACCTGGTGGCTTCAAGTACACGTCGCGACGACCTGCTGCAAGACAAGACTACGCTCGACCGCATGTGGATTCTCCGCAAGTACATTGCCGACATGAACCCCATCGAGGCAATGAACACCATCCATGAGCGCATGGAGCGCACACAGGACAACGACGAGTTCCTGCTTTCCATGAATTCGTAAGCAAAAACAGTCCCCATACAAGCGGAGCCTCATCATGGCGCATGAGGCTCCGCTTTCTCTTTCACCTAAAATTCTTTAACTACCTTAACTTCTTAACTTCCAAATCATTATGAAAATCCTTTCAACACTCCTTGCATTCCTATGCACAAGTCTGATAACCTTCGGACAAAACCAGCCCGGGAAACCCTGGCAAGTACGCTTGCTGAACTACAATGTACACCACTGCGCCGACATCAATGGCCAACTCAACGACGAGGCTACCGCCAACGCCATCCTGCAAAGCACGGCAGATGTTGTCACCCTGCAGGAACTGGACAGCATGACCACACGAAGCAACCAACAGGACCAGTTGCGCGAGCTGGCCAGCAAAACCCTCTACTACCCCACCTTTGCCAGTGCCATCAATTTTGATGGTGGAACTTATGGCGTAGGCATCCTGACACGCGAAAGACCCTTGTCTGTCAAGCGCATTCCCCTGCCTGGCGCAGAGCCCCGCGTGCTGCTGGTTGTCGAGCTGAAGAACTGCGTAGTGGCATGCACCCACTTAGACCTCCAGGAAGAGCATCAGCTGGCCTCCGTTCCCATCATCGTGGCAGAAGCCCAGAGATGGGAAAAGCCATTCCTGATAGCTGGCGACTGCAACGCGCAACCCGATTCAAAGACCATGCAGGAACTGACGAAGCACTTCACCCTGAACTCAAGCACACGCCCCACCTTCCCAGCCGACAACCCCAAGCAGTGCATCGACTACATTGCATCGTACAAGTCGCGCCAGGTGGTGACATTGAACTACCGTGTGATGAATGAGTCCAAGGCCTCCGACCATCACCCCATCGTGGCCGACCTGCGCCTCCCCCTGAAGGCAGAACAGCTGATGACAACGAAACCCTACCTGCAAGACCCGCAGCCCACACAGATGACGGTGATGTTCCAAACCACTGCCCCAGCCCATTGCTGGATTGAATACGGAACCGACAAAAACAACCTTCTGAAGAAGCGGGCCCTCTTAGATGGACAGGAGATTTGCTTCGACATCGAGAACCGCATCACACTCAACGGCCTCCAGCCCGGTCAGCAATACTATTACCGCGTCTGCGTGGCCGACCTGCTCATGAAACACGGCTACGAATTCCACGTAGGCGACACGCTGCGCACCCCCTTCTATTCGTTCCGCACGCCATCAGACGCTGCACAAGACTTCACCTGCGTCGTGTTCAACGACCTCCACGCATACGATGTCACCTACCAGTTCCTGTGCGACACCCTGCGGGCAACAGGCATCCACCCCGATTTCATCATCTTCAACGGCGACTGCCTCACGGAGCCCTTCGACCGCGAGCACGCCATCCGGTTGATTCACAACCTCACCGACCCCATCAACGGGGCAGAGATTCCCATCTTCTTCATACGGGGTAACCACGAAATCCGCAATTACTACTCAGCGGGAATGCACAGCCTCATCGGCTATCCCAACGATAAGACATACGGCAGCATCAACTGGGGTGACACCCGTTTCATGATACTCGACTGCGGCGAAGACAAGCCCGATGACCATATCGAATACGGAGGATTCAACGACTTCACCCAGCTGCGCCTCGAAGAAACCGATTACATCCTACAGGAACTCAAGAGCAAAAAATTCAAAAAAGCCAAGCGGCGCATACTGATCAGCCATATCCCCATCTTTGGAAACGGAGACGACTACCAGCCGTGCAGAGACGCATGGGCACCCCTCTTGGGCAAGGCTCCCTTCGACCTCGTTCTCTGCGCCCACATCCACCATTTCAGGTTCACCCCCAAGGGACTCGATGGCGCAACATTCCCCGTACAAAGCGGAGGTGCCCCCGACTTGCAGCACGCCACCGTCTCCATCCTTCAGAAGAACGGCAACCGCCTGCACCTGAAAGTCCTGGGAAAGAAACAGGAGAACTGCATCGAAGTTGATCTGTAATTCATTTTTTTGCTTCTTGCCTCTTGCCTCTTATAAGTGGTCAGGCTATCATCCAATAACCCATTTGCTGCCTGGCACCCATGAGATGAGCTTCGAGGTGGCGGCGCAACATAGGAACGTCAGTACAGCAATGCAGGGGATGGCCATCCATATTGGAACAAGTGGGTTTGACTGATTGCCCGCTACAAAGACTGGAGCAATGTTGCTCAGGAAGAAGAGATGCATCAGGTACATGCCGAATGATAGCTTTGACAGGCTTGTAATCCATCGTGGCGCTTGCCACTGTGTGATGCATGTGAGGAGGAGGAAGGCTCCGAAGGTGGCACAAAGCACGTTAGGTGTACAGAACTCCCATGACCATTCCAGCATGGGGGTCTCTATCGGTTTTCCTGGTACACCTGCATGCCAGAAAGACCATCCCGTGAACGCAGCTCCAACAAGCAGACAGATCGTACCAACACGCAGTTTCTTATTCCGATTCCAAGTAAGGTGGAACCTGATATAATGAGCCATCACGAGGTAGCCAAGGTAGCCTGAGCAATAATAGAACATACCGAAGTACGGATTCCAGAAACAGGTGCCCCAAAGGTCGCTGCTTACAAATCGCACGAGCCACGGAACGAGTGTCGAGATAGCGAAAAAGCAAAGGAAAAGCCGCTCGTCGTGTGCTGATGCCTTTTCCAACCAGGGTGAGACAACTGGCATGATGAGATAGAGCGAAATGAGTGGGTACATGAACCACAGATGTCCGGCCATCGACGGGAAGGTGAATGGCAGCATCGTGAAGTCTGTCCACGACTGTTCCCACGTCATCTGCCCCCACAGCAGGGGCAGGAAGGTATAGAACAGCATGAAGGCTATCATGGGGGGCAGTACACGTTTAAACCTGCGTAAGTAGAAACTGCCCATGCTGACACCTGGCTTCAAAGGCACCAACAGGAAAGCACTTGCCAACATGAATAGTGGCACACTGATTCTGCCTAATGCCCCATCGTAGAACGCTACCCAGAAACGGTTCTGCTCATTGGCAAGCATCGATATATTACCTGCCAAGCCAGAGGCGTCGGCGGCATAGAAATTCTCACTGGCATGCACCAGCATCACCAGGAAACAGGCAACTACACGGAGGTAGTCAACAAATACGATTCGATTCTCTTTCATCAATGTAACTATTTCAATTTAATGATATCCGTCCAGCGGGTTGTTGGGTTCTTGCTTCGGAACTCATGCTTGATGGCATTGGCGAAGACGTCAGCCTTGCCTTTGCCGTCCTTCTGCGAATACTGCTGACTGCCCAGCACGATGGTCTCTGTGCCATTCACTTTGTTGATGCGGTCGATGGCAGCATCCAGTCGCTTCATCTTCTGGAACCGCTCGGCATTATAGTCGAACAGGTCAAGCTGCATCGGAGCATTCGGCCCGATGCCCATGACGATCACGCCGGCTTTCTTGTAGTGATAGCCTTTGATAAAGATGCTCTGCAACACCTCTGTGGCGGCCTTGCAAATATCGATGGTGCTGTTGGTGGGAACGGTCAGGTGCTTCTCTTGGAAGTTCCAGTACTGGGCCAAGTCCTCGCGGAACATATTGGTATTGAGAAACACGCCGATGATGCTGGCAACGGTGTCTTGGGCGCGCAGTTTCTCGGCACAACGGGCAGCATAGTTCATGACATGGGTGCGCAGCGCGTCGAAGTCGGTTATCATGCCGTTGAAGCTACGGCTGGTGCAGATACTCTTTTTTTTGGCCATCTCCTCGTTGGGCACAGCATCGATGCCGTTCAGTTCTTGCCAGGTTCTAAGGATGACAATGTTGTTGAACGTGGCGCGTACCCAACTGTCGGGCTTCTCCGCAAAGTCATAGGCAGTCTTCACGCCTAAGGCTTCGAGCTTGGCTGCATAGCGTCTGCCGATGCCCCACACCTCATCTATTGGGTAGAGCTTCAGGGCTTTCCTCCGCTTCTCGTCTGTGTCGATCAGACAGCAATGGCGATAGCCAGGATATTTCTTCGCAAAATGACTGGCCATCTTTGCCAGAGTCTTCGTGGGGGCAAGGCCGATGCTCACGGGCATTCCCACACTTTGGCGGATGCGCTTATGCAGGTTCTCGCCCCACTCTTTCCATTGAACATTGAGCATTGAACATTGAACATTATCATCCCCAATGGTCAACGCTCCACGGTCAATGGTCAATGGTCCATGTTCTATGGGCAATGGAAAATACACAAAGCATTCATCAATTGAATATCTGAAGTATCGGGGGGCTTCCTGGCGGATGATCTCCACCACCCTACCCGTCAGCTCTCCGTACAACTCGTAGTTGCTGGAGAACACGGCAATCTTCTGATAGGGAAACGATGGAGCTGTAATCGCAAAGACAAACTCATTAGGACTTTGCGAGTCGGCAGCGGAAGGACGAAGGCCCAACTGCTGAACAAGCTGGTAATAAGGCACTCCTGCTTTAATGCCCATCTTCTTTGCCTCGTTGCTGCGTGCCACAACGCAACCGTCGTTATTCGAGAGAACAACGACAGGCAGTCCGTTCAGATCTGGGCGAAAGACTCGCTCACAGCTGACATAGCAGTTATCGCAATCAACGATGCCGTACATATATCAATGCTTCCAGTTCTTGATGGTCCATACCACAACGCCCCAAACCTCAAAGTGATCGGCAGCGTCGATGCGGATGGACCGGTAGTTCCTGTTGGCAGGACGAAGTTCAATGAAGCCCTCTTCCTTATGGGTGAGGTCAAGGAACTTAATGGTAAATTCGCCGTTGACATAGCCCACCACCACATCGCCATTTCGAGGCTCCACGCTGCGGTCGATAACGGCAATGTCTCCGTTGCAGATGCCCACATCCTCCATGCTGTCGCCATCCACCCTTCCGTAGAACGTGGCTTCCGGATGGCGTATCAAGTCGCGGTTGAAGTCAATGCTTTCATGCAGGTAATCCTCCGCTGGCGAAGGGAAACCGGCCTTAATCTCAGGAGCAATCAGCAGTTCAAGCGACTTTCCGAACTCGCCTTTAAACAATTTTATTCCACTCATAGCTTTTACGTTGCAAAGATACACATTTTTCGGTTCACGCGCATCAAACTGTGCCTTGAAATTATCACAAGCTCCACAACTGACGCTGAAAGCCTCACCGCTCAGTACACCTCATACAAATTGAATTTTTTTTTTTTGGAAAAACAAGATTTTTACCTACATTCCTACATTGTTTGTCGTAAATCATTGTTATATAGTTACTTACGAAATATTTACCTACATAGAACCTACATAAAACCTACATAAAACCTACATAAAACCTACATAGAACCTACATGAAAAAGGCGTTTTTGAGCCGTTTTTAACATTTGTTCGCATTTAAAGGGCTGTTTTAACATACGTTTACAAGGTCATTTTTCGGGCTTCTAAGAACAATGCTTTGAGGGTCTAAACTCAATGCTTTGAGGCTCTAAGAGCAATGCTTTTAGGTCGTAAAAGCACTGCTCTTGGGCTCTAAAAGCAATGCTTTTGCACCCCTAAACTCTTAGCTTTCAGCGCGATAGCACCTTAGACCTCAGGGGATCAGACCTTAGCATTTTGGCGATGCTCCACTCCCCTCATCCACCAGATACCCCATGTAGGTTCCATGTAGGTTCTATGTAGGTAAGAAAGTTCGTATCTCCCTGTTATTCAATGGCTTTACTACGTTTTATGTAGGATGTAGGTAGAAAATGAAAATTCCTCAGTGAAAAATTGAAATTGACACAACGTCATGTCTTTATGAAGGGCATCGACTATTCGTACTACTATGAACAATCCGATTAAGTGAGGGCAAAGTGATGCTCGCATCATCTATGCCGAGCGCGAGGATTGTCGAAATCATGGTTCTGCGCCCATGTCATTGCACCGAGGGCGTATAGCCGCAAAAAAGCCACCCTTACGGATGGCTTTTCGCGGTGCGTACGAGGCTCGAACTCGTGACCTCCTGCGTGACAGGCAGGCATTCTAACCAACTGAACTAACGCACCTTGGTGCTATTAGAACATTCCAAAATGTTGGCGGTGCGTACGAGGCTCGAACTCGTGACCTCCTGCGTGACAGGCAGGCATTCTAACCAACTGAACTAACGCACCAGTTTTGGTTTGTTCGTTTTAGCGGATGCAAAGGTAGTTATTTCTATGGAAAATCAAGAATCTGTCAGTAAGATTCTTCATCCGCTTAACATTTATTAAGTAAATATCAAAGTAATTTCTGCACTAACAGGGCATCGTGGAATGATTTTCCGTCGAAAAGCCAGTCTTTCAACCTTGCACTCTGTTCAAAATGCTGAGAATTGAACAATCGGATGGACACAGCATTGGAGGCTCCGATGATGGCGTAGATCTGATGCAGGTGGAGCACATTGCGAGCATACTCCTCTATCTTGCTCAGGGTTCTGACGCCATAGCCTTTGTTGCGATAGGCTCCCAGGATGACGATGCCAATCTCTGCACGTATATGCTGGGGATCAAAATTCACGACATCAGCAATGCCAATTGTCTCACGGTCGGCGTTCTCTATCATCAACCTGACCTGACGGTCGCGGTATATATCGGAAGAGGAGTTGGCAATGAAGTCGTGAAGTGCATAGCGTGAATAAGGAACATTCGTTGCTCCTACATTCCATAGGGTTGTGTCGTTTTCTATACGATACAGCAGCTCCAAGTCTTCCGGTTCCATAGCCCGTAGTGTTACGTCCACCTGTTTCAAAGCAATACCTCCTCTGCCGTTATCAAAGTATGTGTACGGGGATTGAATGTTCCCATCAGAATGTTTGGATGGGGATTCTGTGAGAACAAATCAAGAATATGTTCGAAAGAGAACGAGTCGATATCATAGACAACGTAAACGGACATGGGGCTATTCTTCATCTGTTCCAGAATGTCCAAGCCTACGTGTCCATCCGGCATCGACTTTTCATCGCCGATGAAGAACTGGGCATCCAAGCCTGTGTTGCGTGAAAGCTTCCTGCACATCTGCACGCACTTCTCGCTTCCAATGAACACATAAAGCGGGTCGCGTTTGCGCTTACGGCTGACGAAGCCCAGACTCTTCCGCATTCTCTCCATTTGCATCTTCACCAATGCGGCTGCTGCCTTGACATAGATGGCGAACTTGATGGGGATACTCAACAGGAAGCTGAGGTGTGAATAGTGCTTGCTGAAGAAAATGAGCATGGCATCGTAGAATACGTGGACGTATCTGAACGATGACTTCTGCGTGCTCTCGCCTTTATAATGGAGAATGTTTAGCGGCAAATACCAATTCTCGTAGCCGCCTTTCAGGATGCGATAGGACAGGTCGATGTCTTCGCCATACATGAAATAGTCTTCATCCAACAGTCCTACTTTCTCTATGACAGAGCGCCGGATCATCATGAAAGCTCCGCTGATTACTTCTATCTGGGCTGGTTTGTCCCATGGAAGATACCCCATATAGTACTGTCCGAAGCGGCGACTGTTGGGAAAATGCTTACAGAGTCCCGTCATCTTATAGAGAGAGACCATTGGCGAGGGCAATCCGCGCCTTGACTCCATGGCACATGTCCCGTCGGTGCGCAACATTCTCGCTCCGACGGCTCCCACCTTTGGGTGGGTGTCGAGGAAGCTCAATGCCTCTTCGATGACATGCTCGCCGACGAAGGTATCGGGATTCAGTAGGAGAACATACTCGCTCTCACTCTGGTGGATAGCGATGTTGTTGGCTCTCGCAAAGCCGAGGTTGTGAATACTCCTGACAAAATTCACCCGATTGAAGCGCTTCCGCAGGAACTCCACGGAGTTGTCCTTGGAGTGGTTATCCACAACGTATATTTCAGCATCGATATTTTCCAATGCCCTGTAGAGCGAGATGAGGCATTGCTCCACATATCGCTTGACATTATAGCTTACTATGACGATTACCAACTTCTTCATTGCTCTGCATCCTCCAATTCTCTTTTGCAGCGGCTCGTTGTCGGGAAAATAAAGAACACGCACAAGAACAAGATGATGGCCATATAGACGTAGGCCGCATACATGAACAGATAATAGAACAACAGATTCAGGATCATCGGCAAGCACAACATATAACTACGCAGAAGCCCCACCTGAAGCAGGCCCTGTTCACGTCGTGTACGAATGTGGCTTTTCACGGCCTTGAACTTCATCATTCGCAAGGCAAGGGGAATCATGCCAAGCGTCAACAGTTCCATCAGGGTGAGTAGGCAGAAGTTCAGGTTGGTCATCTCTGTCATGTTCCACTCATCCGGGATGACCCAGAAGGAGCTTTCAAACAGAATGAGAACCAGCACTGCCAAACCTGTCAGTACAGATAAATGTACCAGCAAATGTCTATGTACTTGTTCTATGCTCATTGTCATCAATCTCTTCTAAAAAATGTTACCATTCTTTCTTATTGTCCAAATGGAGTGCGGTTCAGAATGGAGCGGCCCAAGGTTACTTCATCGGTGTACTCCAGCTCGTTTCCTACGGAGATGCCCCGAGCTATAACGCTCAACTTGACTGGATAGGAATTCAGTTTCCGAAACAAATAGAAGTTGGTGGTGTCGCCTTCCATCGTGGAGCTTAATGCAAGAATCACTTCTTCCACTCCTCCGCGCGCAACCCTGCTGACCAAAGACTCTATCTCCAAGTCGCCAGGCCCTATCCCATCCATCGGAGAGATGATTCCCCCCAACACATGGTAGAGACCCTTGTATTGCTGCGTGTTTTCGATGGCCATCACATCGCGGATATTCTCTACAACGCAAATCATCGTTGCATCGCGCCGAGGGTCTGAACAGATGGGACAAACATCGGTATCGCTGATGTTGTGGCACACCTTGCAGAACTTCACATCATGACGCAACCGACTGATGGCCTGTGTCAGCATGTCAACCCTTTCTTCCGGTTGGCGCAGCAAATACAGCATGTGGCGCAAGGCTGTCTTGCGCCCTATGCCTGGAAGTTGAGAGAACTCGTCAACAGCTTTCTCAAGCAGTAGTGAGGGGTAGGCTGTCTCCATGAACCTTCAGAAACGCGTAGGTCTGCTTAGTCCTTGAAGAGATAAAGACCGATACCCAGCTTCAAGCCTACTGTTGAATAATCGCTATGCTTTCTGAACGACTGGTCGTAGTAGATGGCAGGCTCTATCGTAACGGTGCGATTGATGAAGAAGGCATAGCCAACTTCCACACCCGGACGGAAATCATTGTAATTGTGATAGGCATGCACCCACTTGCATCCGGCTCCAAGGAAAACGCCGTTCTGGGTGATGTAGTAACGGCCGCCCACGCCCAAAAGGAATTCATCAGCATTGGCACTATTGCCATAATGCTGATACTGACCCTGAGCAAGCAGCATCAGATTATCGGCAAACAAGTAACCAGCCTGTGCCTGAACGCCCAAATCGGTATGGTTCTTGCCATTATAGCTGAGGTTCAGACCTGTAAGAGAGCTACCTACGTAAATCTTTCCTTTCTCGAACTGAGCATTCGCAGAGACTGTCATTAACAGAGCTGCTACGGCAACAAATAATTTCTTTACCATAAATTCTATTGTTTTGAAATATTAAAAATTCATTTTCGTCGGAGATTCGCAAAAAAAACTATCGGGTCTCATGCTTGAACCACCACATAAACCAGCAAAGTGCTACGATGAGTACCGCCGCACTACCTATATAGGCAATGGATGTATCCAACCCGAAGGCCTGCTTCGAGACCATGAGGAATGTGGCACAAACCACCGTCATGAAAAGGGCTGGGATGAGCGTTATGAAATAATTCTTCTTTGCTCTAACAAGGTAAACCGTAATGGCCCAGAGGGTAAAGACGGAAAGCGTCTGATTGCTCCATCCGAACCAACTCCAGATTTTCTGGAAACCGTCTTTGTCGGCCATCTGCCAAACCAACAATCCCATGGCCGCAGCAAACATCGGAACGCAAACCAACAACCTGCGACGGATGCTGTGCTGCTCGAAATTGAGGAAGTCGGCAATAATCAGTCGGGCACTGCGGAAAGCGGTGTCGCCACTGGTTATGGGGGCTGCAACCACTCCAAGCAATGCCAGGATTCCTCCCACGATGCCAAGCCACTCGTTACAAATGATGTTCACCACCGACGGTGCTGAGGTGTGAGCACCAGTAGCTGCCGCTGCTTCAATGACTTGGTATCCCGGTGCAGGACTTCCATAGAAGAAATACATGGCAACTGAAGCCCAGATAAGGGCAACAATTCCCTCGGTAATCATGGCACCATAGAAGATGGGGCGTGCCTGTCGCTCATTCTTCACACAGCGCGCCATGAGCGGGCTTTGTGTAGCATGGAATCCGCTGATGGCACCACAGGCAATCGTGATGAAAAGGCAAGGAAAGACAGGGTCGGAAAAGCCCAGTGTGTCTTGTCCCATATTGCCCAATCCATCCCACACCTCGGGCAAGGCCGGCATCTTCACAAACATCATCACCATCAAGGCTAATGCCATGAAAATCAGCGAGAACGCAAACAACGGATACACCTTTCCGATAATCTTATCAATAGGCATCATTGTTGCGATGATATAGTATGCAAAGATGACAATAATCCAAAAGAAATTATGTCCTAAGGCATTGCTCACCATTTGCGGTTCCCACATGTTCGAAAGGATCTCTGCCGGACTATAGACAAATACCACGCCTACCATCATGAGCAGCACGATAGAGAATGCCAGCATGATGCGCTTGGTCGGCATGCCCAAATAATTACCAATCAGGTCGGGCAGGTTAGCACCACCGTGACGTATGCTCAGCATACCACTCATATAGTCGTGTACCGCGCCGGCAAAGATGCACCCAAAGACAATCCAAAGATAAGCAACGGGACCGAACTTGGCTCCCATGATGGCACCGAAGATCGGACCTGTACCGGCAATGTTGAGGAATTGTATCATGAAGATTTTCCAATTCGGCAATACCACATAGTCCACCCCGTCGGCCCTGCTTACCGCCGGTGTGGGACGATTATCCGGTCCAAATACGCGTTCAACAAACCTTCCGTAAATCAGGTAGCCCAATACCAGAGCCACCAATGCAATCATAAATGAAATCATCTGTTATTATACTTTGCTTTATTCTGTTTGATAATTACATGCAAAAGTAAACATTTTATTTGAAAAACAAAAAAATATTGACTACCTTTGTACTTAATTTCACGAACAATGAGAAGATTTTTCACTATAACCATCATACTGGCCTTTGCCACAGCTGTATTTCCGCAGTCTCCCAAACACGAGATGAGGGCTGTGTGGCTCACGACGATTGGCGGTCTTGACTGGCCTCACTCCTATGCACAAAACAGGAGTTCCGCCAAAGCCCAACAAGAGGAATTATGCCATCTGCTCGACCTTTACAAACGAGCCGGCATCAACACCGTACTCTTACAAACCCGTGTCAGGGGAACCGTTATCTATCCCTCAGCATTAGAACCTTGGGACGGCTGCCTGAGCGGGAAGCCTGGCGTATCTCCCAGTTACGATGCCCTTCAATTTGCCATTGACCAGTGTCATCGCCGCGGCATGCAGCTGCACGCATGGGTTGTAACCATCCCTGTTGGCAAATGGAACGCACTGGGATGCAGCCGCTTGCGTAAACAGTTCCCCAAGGCCATCAAACGCCTGGGACAAGACGGATTCATGAACCCCGAGCACCCCCAAACAGCGGACTATCTGGCCACACTGTGCGAGGAGATTGTTTCCAACTATGATGTCGATGGCATACATCTTGACTACATCCGATACCCGGAAGAGTGGCCGCAGGTTCGTTCACGTAACGGGCGAAAAGGCGCTGTAGGCACACCTGCCTCCACACGACGCAACTATATCACAAGCATTGTCCGGAATATACACCATCGGGTGAAGGCCTTGAAACCGTGGGTGATGATGAGCTGCGCTCCTATCGGTAAGCGCGATGACCTGACCCGCCACAGTTCAAAAGGATGGAACGCCTACACCCGCGTCCACCAAGACATTGAGGGGTGGCTTGAGGAGGGACTGATGGATGCCATCTTCCCCATGATGTATTTCCGCGACAACCACTTCTATCCCTTCGCCATCGACTGGGCACAGCATGCCCACGGACGCATTGTGGCTCCTGGACTCGGCATCTACCTTCTTTCTCCTTCAGAGCGCAACTGGCCACTCCTCGTCATCACGCAAGAGCTGCACGTACTGCGACAGCAGGGCATGGGGCATACCTATTTCCGAGGACGCTTCCTCACCGACAACACCAAGGGTCTCTACAATTTTGTCGCCAAAGACTTCGACCACACCCCCGCGCTCATTCCGCCGATGACCTGGCTGAAAGCTGAACTTCCCACATCACCAACCGACTTAAACATTGAAAGTTGCTCCACACACGATGGTGATCCGGCAATTCGCCTGACCTGGCAAACAGGTCTGCAAGACAGTCTTTTCAACATTTACAGCAGTCGCGAATGGCCCGTTGACACGGAGAATCCTCAGAACCTGATTGCCACGCGCTGGCAAACACCCTCCATCGTGTTCAAGACAAAGGCCGGCAACCGCTACTTCGCCATTACAGCCCTTGACCGGTATGGGAACGAAAGCCTCCCATTGCAGCAACCACAGCCTGCCCAATACAAGAAGAGCTCGGAACAGCACTCCCTACAGTCGAACATCCTGGCTCCAGCAGAGTCCATGCCCCTACTCCTCTGCGAAAACAACGTTCTTACACTCCCCATCAAGCCAGCTACTCTCGATGCCGACCACATCGTCATTGAGACCCTCCAAGGCCGCATCGCGGCAACCCATCCCTATCAGAACGACCAACTAACCATCAAGGTGACCAAACTCCCGCCAGGAAACTATATCGTCAGATCACTGAACCGCCGTGGTATTACTCACCGACTGGGCTTTTTTCAGAAATAACAATCGCTATTGGGGCTGAAAACCCTCGAAAGACCCTCGAAAGAGAGAAAATAATACAAAAAAGCTGAAAAAAATTTGGTAGAATCGAAAAAAGAGCGTACCTTTGCAACCGCTTAAACGGAAAGGCTCCGTAGCTCAACTGAATAGAGCATCTGACTACGGATCAGAAGGTTGTGGGTTTGAATCCCGCCGGAGTCACTTACCGAAGCACTAAAAACAACAAATGGAGTTTGGCTCCGTAGCTCAACTGAATAGAGCATCTGACTACGGATCAGAAGGTTGTGGGTTTGAATCCCGCCGGAGTCACATAAAAAAGGAAGACTTTCAGAAGTCTTCCTTTTTTGTTTCTTCTCGATTCCCACTTTTCAAAGTGTTATCAAAGCTATTCGCTCATCACTTTCCATTTTCCCCTGAGTTCCTTGTTTCTAAGAGAGCGACTGACGATACCAATGGAAAAGCTTCTGTACTCCCTCCTCAATCTCAACCTTATGTGTCCACCCAAGCGAATGGAGCTTGCTGACATCGATGAGTTTACGGGGAGTGCCATCGGGCTTAGACGTATTGAAGACCACTTCACCTTCAAACCCTACAGCCTTCACAACGAGTTCCGAAAGCGCACGGATGGTCAATTCCTTGCCTGTTCCAACATTGATGTGGCAGTTGCGGATCTCACCCAACGACGGGATGGCTCCCCCCCTACCCTCACTATTGTTACGGTCAACAGCACCATTGGCCTTGGCACCGAAGAACACAGAGGAATACTTCTCAACACCAATGATGTCGCTGAAGTTCACATGGAGCAACACATGAACGCTGGCATCGGCCATATCTTCACTCCAGAGGAACTCACGGAGCGGAGTGCCCGTTCCCCAAAGTTCCACCTTGTTATTATAGATGCCATACTTCGACAGTACGTCGAGAATCTCCTGATGGGTATTCTTGCCAGTAACACCTTCTACAGGCCGCTTGTCCATATCCACGCGAATGGCATCCCAGTTCTCGTCATGAATGAGCTTAGCCAGATACACCTTACGCATCATGGCAGGCATCACATGGGAGTTTTCCAAATGGAAGTTGTCGTTGGGCCCATAGAGGTTGGTCGGCATCACGGCGATATAATTGGTGCCATATTGCAGGTTGTAGCTCTCGCAAATCTTCAATCCGGCAATCTTCGCAATGGCATACTCTTCGTTGGTGTATGCCAGGGGCGCTGTGAGCATGGCATCCTCCTTCATCGGTTGGGGAGCATTCTTCGGATAGATGCAGG
>JAFSWU010000008.1 GCA_017444365.1 Prevotella sp. | reverse complement strand
CCTCTGTTCCTTGTCCGCCGAGAGGGTACCAGGCCATCATCTTTGTATCAAACTCACCAAGAACCGGTTCGATTCCTGTTTGCTGAGAGAGGGTGTTGCACTCCAACTGGTTTACCATCGGCTTCAGCTCTACATAGTGGGCGAAGTCGAAGAAGCGGCCAGCCTGGAAGTTGCTCACGCCGATGGCGCGCACCTTGCCAGCACGATAGGCTTTCTCCATAGCCCGCCATGTGCCGAACACGTCGCCGTAGGCCTGATGGATGAGCAACAGGTCGATATACTCCGTCTGCAACTTCCGCAGGCTCTCATCGATGCTCTTGGCAGCCTTCTCTTCACCAGCATTGGATATCCACACCTTTGTCACGAGGAACAAATCCTCGCGTTTGATGCCACTCTTGCGCCAGGCATTGCCCACACCTTCCTCGTTCTGGTAGGCCTGTGCGGTATCTATCAACCGATAGCCTGCACTCAAAGCATCACACACGCAACGTTCACACTCGTCAGGGCTTACGAGAAACACGCCGTAGCCCAGAAGAGGCATCTCAACGCCATTTGACAATTTTAGGTACTCCATACTTGCTGTGATAAAACTATTCAATACAAACCAGTCTTGATGTGTGGGACATAAGGAGCTTCCAAAGCCTTCACCTCCTCATCGCTTATCTGGATGTCTAGAGCAGAAACGGCATCCTCCACATGCTTTACAGATGTGCATCCTACGATAGGAGCCGTAATTTCAGGCTTCGACAGCATCCATGCGAGTGATTCCTGAGCCATTGTACGACCATGCTCGCGTGCCACCTTCTCAAGATTGTCAACGACCGCCTTGTCAACGTCATTCGTAGCATCCCATACGGCAGGTGAAACGGCATCAATCTTGTTGCGCTCTGTTACTGTGCCCCAAGGGTGTGCACACCGTCCGCCAGCAAGAGGACTCCAAGGCACGATGGCCATTTTTCGGTCTTTGCACAGAGGCAATATCTCACGCTCTTCCTCGCGATATATAAGATTATACTGTGGTTGCAGGCTCACGAACTTGGTCCAGCCATGCTTTTCTGCTATTTGCTGCATACGCTCCAGTTGCCATGCAAAGATTGTAGAAGCCCCGATGTAGCGAGCCTTGCCGCTTTTCACCACATCATGCAGAGCTTCCATTATCTCTTCCATAGGCGTGTAGGGGTCCAGACGATGAATCTGATAGAGATCAACATAGTCCATTCCCAGTCGCTGCAGGCTGTGGTCAATTTCTGCCATAATGTTTTTGCGTGAAGAACCACCTCCGTTAGGGCGACCAGGACGCATGTCGAAGTGTACCTTTGTGGCCACCACAATCTCATCGCGGTTCAGTCCGTACTCACGAATCAGCTTGCCGGTAATCTCTTCGCTCGAACCCATTTGATACACGTTTGCCGTGTCGAAATAGTTGATGCCGAGGTCAATGGCACGCTTGAAGATAGGCTTTGCATCCTCAAAATCACGTGCCCAAGGGAATACGCCATTCTCAGCACCCGGCTTTCCAAAACTCATCATACCCAGACATATCCTCGATACGTCCATACCTGTGTTTCCAAACTTTACGTACTGCATAATTCTTTATAGTTTTAGTTTAATGACAAATAAGTTGTAAATTTCAATCGTAGATGTTTATTTTCGACTGCAAAGGTACGGCGACTTTTTAGTATGTCAGTTTCACAAATTACGTCATGATTTTCACTTTTTGCACAAAACGTTCGTACATTAATAAAATAAAGTGTATCTTTGCTCCCAAAAAGCGACAATATGAAGGCTGAATTTCAGTATTCCACTGACTTCTATGGGCTGAATGCACGTGAATTGCGCCACACCTGCATGCACCTGCTTTGCTTGGCAGGGGAGGGGAGTTTTGTTTTCAACGAACATTGCTATCATATCACCAGGAACGACCTTGTGGTGATACCCATTCCCACCAAAGTGAAGAACCTTGCAGCCCATGCTGACTTGAAGGTGGAGTGGTTTGCTGCCGACTATAAGTTTCTGCAGAACCTGCTGCCTTCGAACAACTACAGTATCGGTGGCAGCATCTCATTGAACCAAGACCCTGTCATCAAACTGACTGAAGAACAAGCCCGACTTCTGCTGGACGACTTCCATCGTCTTCGCGACCGTATGGAGGACTGCCATTTGCAGTTCTACCACGAGTTGATGGGAAGCCTTTGTTTGACGATGATGTACGACATCTTCGAAGCCCATGCCCAGCGCGAAGCTATCAATTCCCATACCGACCGAACAGCCTACTTTGTGAAACAACTGATGGCTCTTCTCTCCACAGGCATAAGTCGAACGGAGCGCGAAGTAAGCTATTATGCTGAGCGCCTGAATGTTTCGCCCAAGTATCTCTCGGCCACCATCAAGCGTGTGACGGGGCATAGTGTCACTTCGTACATCGACCGCTACACCATCCCCATCCTGAAAAGCTATTTGGACGACGAACGCTTGTCGCTCACCCAAATATCAGAACTGATGAACTTCACCACGCTTTCGTATTTCAGCCGATATTGTACCAAGCACCTTGGCCAGTCGCCAAGCGAGTACCGTCTGAGCCTCCAACCGAAGTACGACTGAACCTAAATTGAAAACACTCATCACTCGTCATCTATACCATTTAAATCGCTGAATCACAGTAGGATACATAGGTGATGAGTTGATGATGAGTCAGAAACCACTCGTCATCCCTGTTATGAACTAATAATCAGCAGGTTAGATACAAGAGATGATGAGTGACGAGTGTTTTCACGAAAAGTGTTCTTAAATCAAAGTGAGCAAGAGACACATTATCCTTTTATTAAAAAGTCGTACAAAGCACGGATTTCTTGTCTTAACTTGTAGAACCCCTCTGTTTTTTCCATAGTCAGTTCATCCATATACAACCTTTTGTTCACTTCTATCATCACAGAGTGGTACTGGACAGGAACAGCGAAAGTCTTGCTATTGGAGAATGGCTTGTTGATGCCGACTTTGTAGCCAAGGGATTTGAAGTGTTGAACGATATTGCCAATTACGGTCTTGTCCGGACAGGTTTCGTCGTCATTGAACCCAATACAGATATCAATGTCAGGCGGATTTGAGTTCAACAGATTGGACAGGCTTGAGAAACTGTGGCAGTCGATGAGCAATAATGGGCCCATTGATTTTACGATTTTCTTCGATACTGCCGAATGATGGTCGGCATACAAATCGAAGACAGAAGAAAGGATGCCGAAAGAACGAATCCTACCCGCTTTGCCATCCGCCACCCATCTGGAATAACTGATTCCTAATCCTTCCTTTTCAAGCGGATCGTTAATTAAACGCTCAACATCGCAATACAATCGGCAATAAGGGAATACCATGCTACCGATTCCCTCAGATTCTTGTTCTGGAGCAAAAAGCTCGTCTGTATAGTAGTCGATGAGCAGACGTTCTTCATTGTCCAAATCGTTGAAGGTGTGGTGACTACCTTCTGGAAACACCATAGAAGAATGTGGGATGTGCAAGAGAATGTTCTTTTCCATGTTGTTGTTATTTAAGTTGTTATACGGTAAGTCAGCTTTCGCCTTGTGGGTATAATAACCAATAACAGCACTTACTATGGAGAAGAAAAAATCCTTATATGCCTTCGGGTAGGCACATAAGGAAATCTACTGTCTCAGAGCTTAATGAGTTTTTGGCGTCAGCCCACATCTGCTTTTCAGCTCGCCACCGTGGCTCTGTCGATTGCTCTGTTCTTGGAGCTCGGTTGGCACGCATTACTGCGTTCTTGATGTAAATTTCCGAATCAATTCGTCAAATCTGGTGCAAAGGTACGAAAAAATTGCAAAAAACAAAATAAATGAACACGAAACACGAAATGTAAGAGTGAATGCCCTTCGAGCAAACAAAGCATGGAGCATCGGCCAACGTCACACTAGTAAATGGCCAACGTCACACTAGTTGTTGGCCAACGTCACACTGGCTCCTAAAGGGGGGATAGGGGGGGCCTCAGCGTATGGGGGATTTCCCACGAAAGAATAGGGATTCTCCGTCCCTGCCTATGCAGAAAATGGCTTAACTTTGCACTCAGAAGCGAAACTTAAAGACTTACGACTATGAAACGGAATGCTTTACACAAATCTCTCCTGCTGGCAGCCATGATATGTTGCGCAGCCGTGTCTTACGCTCAGCGCTACGAGGTGGAGCGTGGCAGAGTATATTTCGGAAACGAACTCATGATGTATGCCGATGCCCGCAGCTTCGTGGACCTCGGGATGGGCTATGCGAAGGACCAGTTCAACGTCTATGTGAACGGACGTGTCCTGGAGAATGTCGACCCCTCGGGCTTCCGTCTGAAGGTGAAGAGCGGCAGGCGCGGACAGGGCCGAAAGGAGGAGGAAATCGGCGCTCACAAAGGCTATTTCAAGACGAACATGAATGTCTACTACGGTAACCGCAAACTGGGTGCCATGGCCAGCTCGTTCGAGGAACTGGGCGGTGGCTATGCCCGCGATGCCTTCGATGTCTATTACTGCGGCGAAAAGGTGAAAGGTGCGATGGCCTCGTCCTTCAAGTACATGGGTGGCGGCTACGGAAAAGATGCCTTCGACGCTTACTACAGGGGCAAGAAGATAGAGTAGGGGAGCAGCTTCCGCCATCATACGAAATCAGGGCACTGCGGAGAGATTCCTGCGGTGCCCTGAATGGTTCCTTGACGCTGTTCTGCGTGGAGGGGTTACTCGGCCTTGAACAGGTCCTTGATGCCGCCGATGGAGCCGAGCAGGTTGGTGGCTTCGTAAGGCAGATAGACGGTCTTCGTCTTGTCGCCTTCGGCCAGTTCCTGCATCATCTGGATGTATTTCTGTGCGAGGAGGTAGTTGGCAGGGTTGGTAGATTTGCCCACGGCCTCTGTGATGAGTTCGATGGCCTTTGCCTCTGCTTCTGCCACACGGATGCGAGCCTGTGCCTCACCTTCGGCGTGGAGGATGGCCTGCTGCTTCTGGGCGTCGGCGCGGTTGATGATGGCGGTCTTCTCACCCTCTGATGCCAGAATCTCGGCGGCTTTCTCGCCCTCGGATGTCAGGATCTGTGCGCGCTTGT
>JAFSWU010000037.1 GCA_017444365.1 Prevotella sp. | reverse complement strand
GGAGAGACCTTCACAATTTCCTTTCCTTCAAACTCGCCGACGGAGATACCCTCCTTCGTCAGCAGTCGATACTCTGTCTCGTCCTTGCCCATCTGGAACATAGGAGCATACTTGAATTCTGTTGCTTGAGCCATAATGTTGTTAGAGATTTATTTATACGTTAGTATCATCGTTGTATTTGTTGCAAAGATAAGGTAAAAAAACTAAACATACGAAGTTTTTGTGAAAAAAGTATCGTATGTCTTGTTTATGTTGGTCTGTAGCGCTATTGTTGCACCTTTCGCTTGGTGAGGTAAGAGAGGCTTTCGCGCAGAATCTTCGCCTTGAGCACCCACAGGATGGCAAGGTACAGCACGGCAGCCACCAGCATGCGAACAACCAGCAGCAGGAGTGTGTGCTGGATGGGGAGGGTGAACACGTAAGTGAGTCCCATCACCAGAGTGGCAATCAGCATGAATGGGAGCGTGTCCTTCAGCACAGCCCATAGGCTCAGTCGGATTTCCTTCCATAGGAAGAAATGCCACAAGAGGAGCCAGGCGATGTAAATGACCACATAACTCATCACCATCAGCCGGATGCCCGACAGCGTGTGTGGCAGGAAGGTCAGCGAAATACCCGTTGCCGCATCGTGCAGCGTGGGGAGAGGAATGCTGAACGACAACTGAAAGACTTTCACCGCACACAGCGTGCCCAGCACAAGGATGCTTTGTACAAGGATGTTCCACATATACACATCCGAGCGGTTCCTACTAATCATGAAGTTGGAGTAGAGCGTCGTGATGGGCATGAAAGCACCAGCGATGCACAACAGCTGCATCAGTTCAGCACTGGGCAACCACTTCTCACCGACCAGCACCACTATGAACTCGGGTGCCACCAGCGCCAATCCGAACATAGCGGGGAAAGAGATGAAACTGGTGAACCTCAGCATCTTGCGAAATACACGTTGTAGTCGTTCCACATCGTTGCCCACCTGCACAAACATCGGTTGCGCCACTCCTTGTACCATCCCGATGATGAGTTGGCTGCCCATCTTATTCCACTTGTCGGCTTGGGTGTACACACCCACATCATTTTTTGTGTAGAAATAGCCAAAGAGGAACGCGAAGATATTGTTGTTGATGCAATTGAAGAGGTTGGTGATGAGCAGTTTGCAAGAGAAGCTGAACATCTCCCGTATGGGTTGGAAACTGAAATGGAACGAAGGGCGCCATTTGGAGAAATGCCAGCTGAGCAAGACGGTCAACAGGATGAACGTGATGTTCTGAGTGGGAATACACCAATAACGCATGTCGCATATTGCCATTATGACACCTACGATGGCGGAAATCGTCAGCGAGATGAGGTTCATCATGGTTTGTTCCTTCACCTTGAGCTGTTTGAAGAGGATGGCTCTGGGGGTGATGGAAAGACTGCCTATCAGAAAGCCGAGAAAGGCATACCGCGACAGCCACAGCAGTTCTGGCTCGTGGAAGAAGTCGGCAATGAGCGGTGCACAGAAGAACAGGATGATGTATTGCACCACACCTATGGTGGTGTTGAACCAGAAGACGGAGGTGTAATCCCTCTGTGTCGCGTCTTTCTTATTGGTGAGCGCGGCAAAAAATCCACTCTCCTGCAGCGCGGAAGCGATGGTGGAGAAGATGGCCACCTCGCTGGCAAGACCATAGTCAGCCTTTGACAAGATGCGTGCCAAGATGATGCCGAACACGACGATCAGCATCTGGTTGGCACCATTGTTGACGGCTCCCCATAGGAAGCCCTTAGCAGCCTTTTCTTTTAGGTTACTCGTGGTTACGGACTGAGATGGTTTGTCCATCGAAAGCTATATAATAACGATACAGCCCACGCAGTTTTCCTGACGTCTGGCTGGTAGGTTTTTTCACATTCACACCACCCTGCTTCATATTGAATGAGGCGCCACAATGACTGCAGTTGGCATGACCGTCGTTCGTTAACGTCAATCGCCTGTTATTGGCGTCACAGATGGGACATGCCAAATCATAACAGTAATTGATGAAATTACCATTTCTATCAGTCAATTCCCCAGTACCCACAATGAGACCTCCCAAGCCATACAGAAACGTCTTGCTGAGAGCTGTTGCATTATAGGATGTGGAACTGGAATTGTTGGTGATAGTGATGGTTTCCTTGACACTACTCCCCCTGATGCTTGCAAATTGCCCGGGAACACCCATCACTGTGAGCAGTTCTGTATATTCCACCACGTTGAAGTAACATCGTACAGGTGCTCGGTTGGAGTAGATGGAGGTGACATCGTCGGAGCAGGAGCTAAGTCCTAAAAACGACAGAAGCAACCACACAAACTTCAAGTTTCTTGCCTTTAGAACCATAATGCAGGTTGGTTGATGATATTCTCTATACGGGTCATTTCCTCATCGCTGAATGTCAACTTGTCGAGCGTGGCGAGGTTGTTCTCCAGCTGAGCCACCGACGAGGTGCCGATGATGCAGCTTGTCACACGTTCGTCAGCCAGCACCCATGCGAGTGCCATCTGCGCGATGCTCTGTCCCCTCTCCTCAGCGATGAGCGCCAACTGCTTCACCGCCTCCACCCGTTCGGGCGTCACCTGGCTCTGTTGCAGGAATCCCGTGCTACGAGCGGCACGACTTCCTTCGGGAATGCCGTTGTTGTACTTGCCCGTCAGCAATCCCTGTGCCAAAGGCGAGAAACAGATGATGCCGCTGCCGTTGTCAGCCGCTATCTGGAAGTTATTCTGCTTCGCTTTCGGGTCAAACATCGAGCATCTGTATTGCGACAGCAGACAAGGCACATGCGCCTCCCTCAGGATGTCGTAGCATCGCTGCTGCAACTCGGGCGGATACTTCGAGATGCCCACATACAGCGCCTTTCCCTGCCGCACCAAGTCGATGAGTGCCTGCATCGTCTCCTCCACAGGTGTCACTCCGTCATAGCGGTGGCTATAAAAAATGTCGAAATACTCCAGTCCTGTCCGTCGGAGACTCTGGTCACAACTAGCGATG
>JAFSWU010000007.1 GCA_017444365.1 Prevotella sp. | reverse complement strand
TCTTTCCTCTCTCCTCTCTCCTCTCTCCTCATATCTCTCTACAATGGCCCAATAGGTCTTATGAACCTGTCCTTCAGCAAACATCTTGTTCAGCCGCGCCAAAGCCTTGCTGGTACGCGCAAAGACGACCAATCCGCTGACAGGACGGTCGAGGCGATGTACAACGCCGAGGAAAACCTCCCCCGGCTTGTTGTACTTCTCCTTGATATATCGCTTGACGGTCTCAGAGAGAGGTTCGTCGCCAGTCTTGTCGCCCTGCACGATTTCGCCGCTCCGCTTGGAGACGATAATGATATGGTTGTCCTCGTAGATTACTTGCATAGTGTCAGCTTTGTTTTCTGCGTCTTGAAGCCGTCGGCACCAACAGAAAGTGTTACCTCCCCACCCTGCTGGCCTGCACGAAGGATGACCATTGCCGAACCATTCCATAGATGGCGATGGTCGGTGCAGTTCAGCTCATCGCTATTGATGTCGCCATTGGTAACAGCCACGATGCGGGCATTGCCCTCAACAGAGAACGACAACTCTTGCTGGGCGTTGTAAACACGGCGGCCCTTGCTGTCAACGGCATAGATGCGCACCTGCTGCAAGTCCATTCCGTCGGCTTTCCACTGGCTGTTATCGGGCTCGGCAATCAGTCTAACCGCCTTGCCTGTGGTCTCAATCTTGTGGCGAGCCACTTCCTGCATCTTTCCGCCCTCATCCTTCATCCAGGCTATCGCCTCCACCTTGCCCGGCTGATACTCCACGTCTTCCCAGCGTATCTGGTTCCTATGCTTGGTATCACCCAACGGGTTCTGCTTGCGTCCAAGACTTTTGCCGTTGACACGCAGCTCCACCTCGTCGGCGTTGGTATAGGTAATCAGCGTGAGCTTGATACCTGGCTGGCGGTCCCAGTGGTCGCTCAACCCGTCATTGCCTGTCTGAACTCCGTTCCACATCTGGTTGCCCTTGCTATCAACAACGGCAATATGCACAACGGGTTCCTCGGGCTTGAAGAAGCTTTTCATCAGATAAGCCTTGGGCTTGGGTTCGAGCGAGATGTCGAAAACACCCTGAGCCCAACCCTTGGCTGGCCATCCCTGACTCTCGCCAAGGTAGTCGATGGCTCCCCAATAGGCAAGTCCGATGACCTTATCAAGGTCCATCTCGAAGAAATTCGGCCCCATCGATGCCACAGCAGCCTCACTCTGATAGAATTTCATCCAAGGGAAGCGGCGGCCGTCGCCTGGGAAGTACATATAGCGATAGTTGTAAGCCTGCACATCGGTCTGCATGGCAAGGTCGCAAGGCAGCGAATCGGTCTCCCAGCTGCGATAACGGGGATGCATGGCAACGGTGACAAGACGTGTAGAGTCATATCGTTGCAACAAGGTCTTCTGAAGTTTATAGATGGTCACCCCCCAGTCGTTATAGGGCTGGTTGGCATCCTGCTGCAGTTCGTTGCCAAGACTCCACATCACGACGGAGGGAGAATTGCGGTCGCGTTTCACCCACTCGGGCACATCGTTCTGCCACAACTGCTCAAATGCCACGCGTCCGCCCGTATGCTGACGAGTCCACTTGTCGTACAGCTCGTCAACAACCAACATGCCATACTGGTCGCAGAGCTCAATAAACTCACGGCTATAAGGGTTGTGGGATGTGCGGATATGGTTCATGCCATACTGCTTCATCAGCTGGATGCGCTTCTCGATGGCACGCGGATAGGCTGCCGCACCAAGGGCTCCCAACGTGTGATGATTGGCATAGCCTTTCAAGAGGACTTTCTTACCGTTAAGCTTCAACCCCTCCTCGGCAGTAATCTCCACTGTGCGCACACCGAAACGCTCGCTCACCTCATCGGCCACAGTACCATCCTTATATAATAAGGTGACAACAGCGGTGTAGAGATAAGGCGATTCCGTATCCCACAAATGGGGCTGCTGCAACTCAAACTCGGGCAACTTCACCTCGTCGGTCCTGGCCGAAGTCTTGCGCGAATGCTGCTTTGTGTCTTCATAGACAAGCTTGCCGCCGGCATCGTATATCCTTACCCGCAACGATACTTCTTTGTCACGGCTACGATTGGTCACCTCTGCGGAAACGTTGACAAAACGATTATCGCGAGTGGTGATATAGAGAGGATGACGCTCGAAATAAAGATCGACAGGCGTAGTGACAAGACTGACACCACGGAACAACCCTCCACCTGTGTACCAACGGGAGTTCTGAGGCTCTCGTGTATCCGTACGCACGGCAAGCAGGTTCTCCTCACCCCACTTCAACCATTGGGTGACATCTATCTCGAAGCCTACATAGCCATAGTCGGTTCCACCGATGCGCTGTCCGTTCAGAAAGACATCGCCCACATACATCATACCGCCGAAGTCTATCAGCACACGCCTTCCCTTCAACGAGTCGGCGGGCGTGAAGTGATAACGATACCACCCCTGCCCCATTTCTTTGAAACCACGACTGGAGAGGCGGCTCTTGATATTGGCAGCGACATCGGTGTTGTCCGCTTTCTCGTCTGCAGCGGGAGCCACCCAGGGTTGCTCAATCTGGAAGTCGTGAGGCAAATCTACTACACGCCAACCGCTGTCATCAAACGCTGACTGGGCTGCCTCCGTCACATCTCCAGCATGAAACCTCCAACCGAAATTGAGTGACTGCACGGTGCGTACCTGTGCCATAGAAATAAGAGGCAGAAGCGCACAAAGGAAAAAAGGCAGAATGCATCTCATCCTGCCCGTTTGTTTAGTAGATTTCATCTGGTTCATTGTTTACATATTCATTCCACCGTCAACCTGAATAACCTGACCACTGACATAACTCGACATGTCACTGGCAAGGAAGGTTGCAACATTGGCAATATCTTCTACCTGACCGCCACGACGAAGAGGTATCTTCTGACACCACTCCTTGCGAACATCCTCAGGCAACGCCTGGGTCATAGCAGTATCAATGAAACCTGGAGCAATGGCGTTGGCACGAATACCCTTCGGACCCATCTCCTGAGCAACAGACTTAGCCAAAGCTATCAAACCTGCCTTCGAAGCAGCATAGTTCGACTGACCAGCGTTACCATGAACACCTACAACAGATGCCATGTTGATGATTGAACCACCACGCTGACGCATCATGATGGGCACACAGGCGTGAATGAAGTTGAATGCACTCTTCAGATTCACAGCAATCACAGCATCCCACTGCTGCTCGGTCATACGGAGCATCAAGCCGTCTTTCGTGATACCTGCATTATTCACCAGAATATCAATGGAGCCAAACTCTTCCTTGACTTGCTTGACAACTTCCTCTGACTCACCAAAATTGGCTGCATTACTGGCATAGCCCTTGGCCTTAACACCCAATGCCTGAATTTCAGCCTCAGTAGCCTTACCATTCTCATCAATCACCAGGTCGGTAAAAGCAATGTTGGCACCCTCTGCTGCAAACTTCAAAGCTATTGACTTACCAATTCCACGTGCAGCACCTGTTATCAGCGCTGTCTTTCCTTCTAATAATCCCATAATTTAAAATGTTTATGATTTGTTGATTCTTTCTATGATTTCTGACGTGTTTCCTTGTCTATTTCAAACGTTTTCCTAAGGCACCGTAAACAACACGGGTAACCAAAGGACGACTCGCCTCCTCCGTTAAACCACGGCCTAAACGACCATAGATAAAGGGAACTTCCAAGCCCTTGATACAATAATGGGTAATGTCGGCCACCAGTTCCACATCTTCAATATCAAACTCACCATCGGCCTTACCTTCGGCATACACCTTGCGGAACAGCTCGATCTCATCCTCATCAAAGTTCTTGCGCACCTTCTCCACCGTCCAAATGTTGCGGAAGAACTCTGCACGCAAGTTTCCATTACGCATCACAGTCTCCTTAATCATGCTCAGATGGGTGTAAATAAGCTCAATAACCTTTTCCTGAGGACGAATCTTCTTGGCTGCCACTTCGTCAAGCTTGTCGCTAAGACGTTCCAACTCAGACTCGATGACAGCAAAATAAACTTCTTCCTTACTTTTAAAATAGGTGTAAAGCGTCCGCCTGCCTTTACCCGATGAAACAGCAATGTCATTCATCGTTGTATTGGCAACGCCATTCTTAGCAAACAATTGCCGTGCTACATCAACCAACGTTTGTCTCGTTTTAGAAATTGACATATAATCGTCCTCCAGTAATTACAATTGCACATAATCTAAGACGTGTGCAAAAGTAGTGCATTTATTTGAAATAAACAAACAAAAACCTCGAAAACCTTTCAATAAACAGCATAAAACAGCATAATAAACTGAAAAAGAAAAATATCCTTTCAAAAATTTGCAGGTCTCAAAAATAAGTTGTACCTTTGCATCCACTTAAGAAACAACATCGCGGAGTGGAGCAGTTGGTAGCTCGCCAGGCTCATAACCTGGAGGTCGCATGTTCGAGTCCTGCCTCCGCAACTGCGACTGGGTAACAAGCTATTTATTAGCAAGTTACCCAGTTTTTTGTTTCCAAGTGGGACGAAATCGGGAAATTTTAACGGGTGCTATCTTTTCTGCAAAGATAGCACCCGTTACGAGATAGTAAAAATACATCTATTCCTGGCGATGGTCGTAGAGCCAGTTCTGATACCTGACATTCTCAGGGAATCATCAATCTCTTTTTCCCTGAGCCACTTGGCAAACTCCTCATTCGACATCGTTTTCTTTTTTTTGAGAAGTGCTGCCTTTCAGAGCGAAGTAAGCGAAAACGCCTACTACAACTACCAGCATCATTATAGGATCAAATGGTATCATCATATCTTGTACTATTTTGTTTCTTTTAAAAGTC
>JAFSWU010000036.1 GCA_017444365.1 Prevotella sp. | reverse complement strand
TTGATTTTTTCTGAAGAAAGTTTGACATTCTCAAAATTTTCTACTACCTTTGCAGCCACATCAAGGTTCTTAATTGGATCGGCCGCCTCTGCGGAATTGGACCGCAGTCGAGTCAGCCAATTGAGAGCCTTGTTTTTATTAACATACTTCATCAAAGACCCATTGTTAATCCAATCAATAATAGATTGAACAGAGTCTTTAGGATAAAGGCTTCTGATATCGTTAATCTCTACGTAATTGCCCCTTCTTCGAACGGAAGAATTTAAGTGGACGGCAACAACAAAGTTCACTCCTTCGTGTTCCAATTCTATCAAAACAACTTTGCTGTTTCTTTTCGTCAAACTGTCAAATACTGCTATAGGAGATTGCAAAGCCTTCGGAAGTCCTTTAACATCATATAAATTAAAGGGATGCTCTTTTTCATAATTCACATCTGATTTCTCCTTTAATTTTGATGCCAACATCTCAATCTGCAAAGGAGGAAAACCTGCTGACAACAACTCATCACTTGGATAACCAAGCCTATAAATATGACGCAACTCCAGAGTTCCCTCTATCTGCATCTCCAATTCGTAATTATATACATCATTTACATTATTGATATAATCACGCTGAATTTTAATATAACGAGTTGACGACTCTTCCAACACCCTCTGCCCTACATTTACATCTGTAATAACATTAAGCCCAGACTGACGCATCCTTTCAATCAGAATGTCACGCAACATATCGTCTCCTTCATGCTTTGCTACTTCAGGAGACAACGGACGCATCATGCGAAGACCTGACGTGACTTTTTCTTCCTCCTTTTTTTTCTTTGCTTCCATATCTAACTGCGTTATCAATTTGCCCGTCTTCCAATCCAAACCAAACTCCTCGCTCAACACCTGACGGGAATAGTTACGAAATCTCTCTGAATTATTAGTGTCCCATGCCTGGACAAACCAGCTGCGCAACAACTCTGAAGAAAAATCTAACTCATGACTGAGGGCACGGGTAAATGCCTGTTCCATCTTCTGAAGGTGCTGACCCTCCTTCACCTTCCCCGTCATCCAATCATGAACCAGCAACAAATGACGCTGGGCAGCAATATCTTCTTCTTCATACCGATGGAACACACCTGCCTCTTGACGCACACGCTCTAACAACGCCTGGTCGCCCTCAGTCAAATAAACACGCTCTTCCTCGCTAAAGAGTGGCTTGCCATTGCCTGGCATGGAATACAAGCGCATGGCAGCACGGTTTAACTCTTTCTCGGAGAACTCGCCCAAGGAAGAAAGACGCATGTCTGACTGATACCGACTCATACCGTCAGGATAAATCATAGCTGCTTGCAGCTCGCCCCCTTCACCACGCACTTCCATCTGAGAACGGAAGTTGATTTCAGAAAACAGGGAAGGGGAGCTTTGGCTTAACACCAAACCCCGCACCTCCCGAGAGCCAAAGGCCTCGGCAGCATGATACAACGTGTAGCCCGTGTCCAACACATTATCCACCAACAACACGCCCTTCCTCTCAGGCATAGCCCCGACTACGCGGAAATAGGGTGGGGAACACCTTTCCATAGAACCATTCCGCTTGGCGGTATAGTATTCTTCACGAGCATCACCCCGCAACACATCACACACCTCCAGCCCCGGATGGAAACTGGCAATCATATCAGCCAATACCTTGGTCGCAATCGCATGACCCGTATGGCCAGGAACTGGAACAAGCACATAACCACTCAAATCAATATCCAAGGTGGTCAGCAGTGCGGACATCACCTCGGCAGCACGAGCAATGCCTGCGCTTTCTCTGTCCTTCACCTGATGGCAGACTGACCGCCATGCCTCATAGGAACCTCCGCTATATACGGTCAACGTGTTCCAAAGACGGTGACTCCGCTCTTCCTGCAACTTCAACAGCTCCTCCGCACAACGCTGGGCATCAACCCCCTTGGTGTGATTCAACACCACGGATGAGTCCCCAAAACTCGCCCAACCATCGTGATGACGGGCATACTGCCTTATCTCAATAGGGTAGAGGCGAGAAAGGGAACTGAGCGGAATGGTGGCCGTTTTTCCCCGACCATGCTTCTCAATCACATACTTCGGTTTCTCCGTCTCCTGCTGCTCACCCATGCCGTCACCCTCTGACTGCGTAGCATTCAACTCCAACTGAATCTTCCTGTTCAAGGCACTCAACTCTTCCTTCAACTTCGTCAACTGCTCATCTTTCCCCCAAGGAACAGAAACAATCCTCACCAACTCATCATGTAAACGCTTCCAGTCCTTCAGCTCTTTCTCTGACGTTTCGAGCATGGAAGGCAACTGATACACGACATCATGGAAGTAGTTGGCAGCAGCTTCACGGTTCACCAAAGGATAGTGGCCATGACGATACTGATACAGATAGTGACCCTTGATGCCCATGATGTTGGAGGACTGACGCAAAGTGCCATTGCCTCCCTCCACATATTGGGGACGAAGCACTATCTTCTGACCAAAAACCGAACCTATCACAGTCTCCGACGTGACAGGATGACGGTACAAACGCTGCAAGGCTTCTACCTTGGAGGCAAGAGATGACCCCGTGGCAGACGGAACTTGCAAGGAATCATAATTCTCCTGCTCAGATTCCTGCCCACGGGCAGTATATGGGTACATCGACTGGAAGTCCTCCCGCACCTTGTCAACATAAGACTCACGCTGGGCAATCTGAACAGCCAAGTTCTCTATCCGGCGTTCGTTCTGACGCACCTCCCGCTGATAGGCTTTCTTCTCGCCCTCCAACGCTAACACCTTCTTCTCCAAGCGAGCCTTCTCCAGCAGGTCGGTATTGCCACTCAAGATGGCAACATACTCGCTGAAGTTCATCCCGTTCTCCTCATCCATCGCACCTTCATCAATCGTGCGCTCACCATACGTGCCACGCTTCAACTGATTGATGAAAGTCTGCTTGTTGTGCAACAAATTGAACTTGTAGCTGTCCAAGGACTGCTCAACAGCATAGATGATGACTGCCACATTGTTGTCGGCAAAGGTCTTCGCCACGACATTCCCCGTCCTCCTCGCACGACCGTTGCGTTGCTCTAAGTCGGACGGCCGCCAAGGTATATCCAGATGATGAACGGCAACAGCACGCTGCTGGGCATTCACACCAGTACCTAACATGGTGGTGCTCCCCATCAAGATGCGAACCTCCCCACGGTTCATCTGACCAATCAACGCCTCACGCTGCTTCTGCGTCTTGCACTCCTGGATAAACCGAATCTCGTTCGCTGGAATGCCATAATCAAGAACCAGCTTATCCTTAATATCCTGAAAGACATTCCACTCGTTCGGCTTCCATGTCGATAAATCGGAAAACACAAATTGAGTGCCCTTCTGCTCATCGTACTTCTGATAGAACTCGTGCAACAGGCGAACACAATGATTCACCTTATTGTTCGGGTCATCATGGTACTGCTCACCAATCAAACGCATATCCAATGCCATCTTGCGAGCTGTATTCGTGGCAATGAGCATCTTGGCCTTCTCTTCTGTTTCGGACAATGGTTCACGACCTATCAGCACACCATTCCCCGTCTTGGCAAACTCCATCAGACGCTGGATAAAGTCTTTCTGCTCCTCCGTCGGAGCGATAGGATGAAGGGTCTCCGTCAAGGTCGGACGGTCTAACCCTACATCATCGCCCGTCTTGTAATCCGTAATCTCATTATAGAAGGCAGCCAGCTCAGGCACTTTGATGAAGTACCTGAACCGATCCTTCAGAACGATATTGTTCGTGACATTGAACTCAAAGTCACGAGTCTTGCGAGTATAAACTGCCGCCCATGCGTCAAAACTGTGGATATGCTGCGCATCCAAGGCACGAGGACGCAAGTACTTGAAGAGAAGATACAACTCCGTCAAGGAATTGGTGATGGTCGTCCCCGACAGGAACGTCGCACCCAAGTCCCTGCCCGTCTTATTCTGAATCGTGCGGATGGCATACAACATATTGGAAGCCTTTTCCGAACCCTTGGGATTGCCCAACCCCGCCACACGGTTATGGCGAGTCGTGAACATCAGGTTCTTGAACTGATGGCTCTCATCCACAAACAAGTGGTCAATGCCCAACATCCGGAAATCCACCACGTCATCCTGCCTGCTGGCAATTTTATGGTTCAAATTGCTCAACGATGCCTGCAAATTCTGCTTCCGCTTCTCCAAGCCCTTGATGGTGCGATTGCTGATTCTGCCACCTTGCTGCACAAAGACAGCCAAGGCTTCCTCTATCGCATACAACTCATCATGCAGGATGTCACGCTGCACCTCCAAGGATTGCGGTATCTTCATGAACTGGTCGTGCGACATGATGACACACGAATAGTCATTGTTCTTGATGTTGTTGAAGAACTTCACCCGATTTTGTGGCGAGAAATCCTTTTCGCTGGCATACAAAATCTTGTCGTAAGGATAAGCGGACTGATATGTGGCTGCTATCTCTGCCACATTCGCCTTCATCGCCACAATCATCGGCTTGTGCGCCAAACCCAAGCGGTGCATCTCATGGGCGGCAATGCACATAATCAACGTCTTGCCCGTACCCACTTCATGGTCACAGATGCCACCGCCATTCTGCAACAACATCCAAATGCAGTCCTTCTGCGACTTGTAAATGGCATCAACACCCGACAAGTTCTTCAAGTCCAAGTCGGGGAAGGTCTGATGACCACCATCATACTGCGCCTTGACATGACAGTTGAACTGACGGTTATACGTGGAAGCCAACTCATCACGCCACTCCTTGGGCTGCTCATTCAACCACGACAAGAAACCGTCACGAATACGGTCAATCTTGCTGCTGGCCAACTGAATCTTCTCAGCATCCAACACACGAATTTCACGGCCATCCTCATCATAACGTCCCGTCCCCTTATAAATGTCAGGGAGGGTGTTGTACAACGCATGGTACAACAAATCCCTGACAGTATATCGCTTATATTCACCCGATACTTCAAACTCCCAAAACTTGGGGCTGGGGTCTATAAGAGAAATGACATATTCATCCACGTGCTCCGCATAGCGAAGGCCTATCTTGCCCTCAAAGAACCAGGCAAGATAATCTTCATAGACAGAGACAGGTATCCAACGCTCCCCGAAATTGAAATCCAAATCCTCAAACGGGATAGGAGTCGGTACCGCTCCCCTCATCGCATCCAGCGACTCGCGAATGCGGGCATCGTCAGGATTGTTCTGATGCCAACGCTCCAACATCTCCAACTTCTCCACCACATTTCCTGACAAGAAGCGGTCAGCCACTTCATACACATCTTCCAAGGGATTATAGTAAATTTGACCGCGCAACTCATCCAACACCTGCTCCGAATGGTCATAACCTATCTTATGACACATCCATTCCACATTCACGCGACCAAACTTGTTCAAGGAAGCAAACAAGGCATCCTGGGCGTTGGTAATCTCAGCTTCGCCAACGCTGAAGGAAACAGGATGGTCAAAGATGTCGGCCTTGACAAACACGCCCTCTTCGCTACGCTCCAAGGACAAGGAACTTCTGCCAAGGGCATCCATCAAGATGACCCTCACGTTCTTCGAGGCATTCAAGCTGCCGAACTTCGCGAAAAACGAATCATAATGCCGATTGAGGTCTTCACGCAAGGAATCTTGCACCCGAAGCGTCTCTGCTTCTTCCTGATAAAGTTGCTCATAAGCATCTCGAACCTTAATGTATTGGCGCAATAGCGCATCTTGACGCTCGTTGACGGGCAATGGCGTGAAGGTCGGGGTATAACGCAACTGGGACAAATAGCCCAACTGCCCACTCTCCTCCACAATCAGACCGTCACGATAATGGGACTGAATGGCACCAGCGTAAGGACGCGGATCCATCCCATGACGTACCTCTTCCTCTTCAGCTGAAGGACTCTCCCACAAATCAAACAAGCTCAACTGCAAAGAGGTATCTCTTTCCACACGCGATTTGCGGCCAGCAGAAACGGATTGAGGACGTGGAGGAAGAGCAGGGACAACAGCCTCTACCGCCATATCCTCCACTGTCGTGGGACGATTGGCAGAGAGGGAGGCGTGTTCCGCATAATACTCCTTGAAGTCACCCTCCGTCAACATCGAGTGACCGATGGCAGCTGACAAATCCTTAGTGATACCTTCCATTCCACCAGCGTGAGTGAAAACCAACGCTGACTTGCCATAAGAATCTGTCCCCTTGCGAATGTCAGTGGCGATAAAACGAGACTCGCAACCATCTATCAGGATACCTTGCCAGAAATGGTCATTCATGACAATGTCATCATAACTCTCACCGCCACCACCAACATCCGACACGCCCTTACCTGGCTCTGAGTAAATGAAAGCTTCATTATCATCTATAACCTCATCGCGATTCCGCGGGTCACGCTTCTGAAAGATAACCAGGTCACTACCTACCTCCGTTCCCGCTTCCTCGCGGAACATACCATCAGGAAGGCGGTAAGCATCCACCAACACCCCTTGCTCCACAATCGCACGGCGAATGGGCTCGTTGGAAGGGGAATCCATAAAGCCCCTGCTCGTGATGAACGCCACAAAGCCACCATCACGAACCTGGTCTATCGCCTTCATGAAGAAATAATTGTGGATGGCCTTCGTCGATGACTTCTTGGCAGCATCCCCCGAAGAAACATATTCTGGGTCAAAGACCTTGATGTCCCCAAACGGTATGTTGGAGCACACAAAGTCATACTGCCCCCCATGCGACGAATCTATTGTCTCAAAACCGCTGATGTGCACCTCCACATCAGGATAAAGGGCTTGCAGAATCTTTCCCGTCAGAAGATCCTTCTCGAAAGCGGTCGCCTGCAAGTTCGGAAACACAGACTGAAAAGCAGAAACAAAGACTCCCGCACCAGCGGATGGGTCTAAAAAACGACGGATATCAATGCCCGTGTCCTTGAACACACGGGCAATGGCATCCACCACAGGACGCGGAGTATAGAAGCTGGTCAAGACAGAGTTCTTGACACTATTAACATAGGCACGATAACTCCATTCACTGTCCGCATTCTCGCGAAGCAAGCGAAACAGATCACGGGTCTTCCCAAAATAAGGTCGGTCAGACTTCACCCACTTGTCCCTGTCCGCTTCGGAATCACATGGGTTCAAAATAAATTTCAAACCACCGAAGCCACTGTACCGGGACAACACCTCACGTTCCGACTCCGTAGCGGAACGATGCTCCCTTTCCAACCTGAAAGCCAACTCAATAGCCTTTAGGTTGTCATCCAACTTCTGACCTTTGTGATAAGCGTTCCGCTTATCGTTGACATCCCCCATGATTCACGATTGCTTGATTGTGAATACTTCTGAATCAGGATTAAGACCATTCACCAATACGTTCATTGCAGACTCCTGAGCCTGCCAGGACAAAGCCCCACCTGCCCGCATCCGCTCAAATTCCTCTGACGCTTCACGGGCACGGTTCTTGATGAAGTCAAATTCAATCGCCAACGGACTCAATATCCATTGCAAATAGCGGTACAAATACAACTGGTAATAATCGAAATCTAAATACTTCAGCTCCATGGCAATCGAGTTTTGATTTGAATTTTGATAGAATTTTGATAATCGGAACGAATTTCGGATGAATGGTCTTGAATCGACCTTATTTTTGTAAACAAAAAATTTTTGTACAAAAATAAGTGACTGCCAAACTTTGACCCAATTTTTTTTCAAAAAAGTCTGGAATCGCACGCGCCGAGAAAAAAAAGTCTCGGCGCGTCTGATTCCAGACTTTTGAGAGCAACGGCGCACATTTTTTTCACCACAACCCCTACCTTTGCAACGGCAACAAAAAACACCTTGCCGCGTTCTTTCACAACCCGCACCCTCCCCAAGGAACCCATACGGGCTCTCAGGAGCCGAAAGTCCCCTGCACACGTTCTTGAACACACAGA
>JAFSWU010000006.1 GCA_017444365.1 Prevotella sp. | reverse complement strand
TGACCGTTGAACATTGACCATTGGCTTGACCCCAGTTGGGTGCACCTGCCTGGAGAATCTCGTCCATGGTGTAGCGATGTTCCTCGAACACGTGTTTCTTGAGTGTGGTGAAACAGTCGGTGATGGTTCCCAGACCCGTACATTGTATATACGTGGTGTTATAGCGGGCACCACCGCTGTAGTAGTCGCGACCCTTCTCAATGCAGTCGTCGATATAGAGGCTGAGGAAGGTGGCGGGGGCATAGAGCGAGAACATGCGCTCAATGTAGTTGTTGACTGAGAGCTTCAGGTTGACGAAGTACTCCATCTGTCGGTGCCAAGCCTCGTACAGTTCCTCGAAGTTCTTGAACTGTCGGGGATCACCCGTTTGCAGTCCGAGCCGTTTTCCTGTTTCGGGGTCAACGCCGTTGTTCAAAGTGATCTCCAGAATCTTCGGCGTATTCAGATAGCCCGTCAGCAGGTAAGCCTCCTTGCCGAAGGCTCCCACCTCGATACAGCCTGAGCAGCCTCCCTCGCGGGCATCCTCCAACGACTTGCCGGCGCGTGTCATCTCCCTGACATAGGTGTCGGGGTTGAAGATGCTGGGATAGCCGTGCCCCTGGCGGATGACCTTCAGTCCTGCCATCAGGAACTCGTCGGGGGTATTCTCGGCAATATGGATACTAAGACCGGGCTGCAACTCGTGCAGCTCCTCCTGAATCTCCAGAATCATGAACGAGAGCTCGTTGGCGGCACTATTGCCCTCACGGTCCACGCCACCGATATTAATATTGGTGAAGTCGTTGTAGGTTCCCGACTCCAAGGCCGTCACGCCCACCTTCGGCGGTGCGGGTTGGTTGTTGAACTTGATCCACAGGCAACTGATGAGCTCTTTGGCCTGCTCGCGGGTCAGCGTGCCGTCGGCCAATCCCTTCTGATAGAAGGGGAAGAGATGTTGGTCGATGTGACCGGGGTTCATCGAGTCCCAGCCGTTCAGCTCGGTCACGGTGCCAAGATGCACGAACCAGTACATCTGGATGGCTTCCCACAGGTCGCGCGGCGCATGGGCAGGCACCCAACGGCATACGTCGGCAATCTTGCGGAGCTCGGCAACTCGCCTAAGTGCTTGATAAGACCCATGGGCCCCATAAGTCCCATGAGACCCATAGGCCCCATAGGACTCATAGGACCTATCACCCCCATACTCCTCCTCCAGCTCATCAGCCAACCGGTCGGCCAGCTCTGCATGGCGCTCGGCAAAGAGAATAGCGGCATCGCACGAGATGGCCATCGCCTCCAGTTCCTGCTGCTTGTCGGTGGCCTCGGGATCGTAGATGAAGTCGAGTTCGCTGAGACGTTTCTCGATACGGGCCTTCACATCGAGGAGTCCTTCCTGGTACATCTTGCCGTCCATCGCCGTATGTCCGGCTGCACGCTGTTCCATAAACTCCGTGAACACGCCGGCATGATAGGCTTCTTCCCACTCCTTCGACACGTGGTTGAAGATGCGCTCACGCTGGGTTTTACCCTTCCAGTAGGGGATGACCTCGCGCTCGTAAGTATCTATGTCTTCCTGGGAGATGGTGTAACGCTGCAGCTCACGCTCATTCAGCGTGTGCAGGTCCTCCACCGAGTGACAAGTCAGCTCGGGGAACGTAGGCACCGCCTTGGGCTTCGGACCGCGCTCGCCCACAATCAGTTCGTCGTCGCCGATGTAGAGCGTCTTCTTCTTACAAATCTCATAGAAGTTGCGGGCACGCAGCACAGGTGTGGGCATGGTGCCGTAGTTCTGCTTGTAGAAAGCGGTCTCGATGAGAGCACGCTCGATGCTCAGCGTTGTCGGGGTGTCGAAGTTCTGCTGACGCAAACGCTTGATGCGGTCGTTCATGCCACCGTTATTCTCTGGATGTTGGATAGTGTAATTCATAAACTCTATATCTTGTCACTTCATATTAACTTTGGCAAAGATATAACTTTTTTGTCATGCCGACTTGTCAAAGACCCGCTTTTTCAGAATTAATAACATTTTAATTATAAAATAATTATTCGTTTTACATGATTTTTTAGTAATTTTGCCGTGCAAAGAAAAAATAACTTAAATTTAAACGATAAAAGACTATGGCATTTTTAACTGACGAGAAACTGGTCATTGTCGGCGCAGCCGGAATGATTGGCTCAAACATGGTTCAGACCGCCTTGACAATGGGTCTGACAAGCAACATCTGTCTCTACGACGTATTCTCACCCGAGGGCGTAGCCGAGGAAATGCGTCAGAGTGGCTTCGACGGTGCCAAGATTACCGCCACCACCGACGCTAAGGAGGCTTTCACCGGCGCTAAGTACATCATCTCCAGTGGTGGTGCTCCCCGTAAGGCCGGCATGACCCGCGAAGACCTGCTGAAAGGCAACTGCGAGATTGCAGAGGGACTGGGAAAGAACATCAAGGAGGTCTGCCCCGACGTGAAGCACGTGGTTATCATCTTCAACCCCGCTGACCTCACCGGTTTGGTTACGCTGCTTTACTCTGGACTGAAACCCGGACAGGTGACAACACTCGCCGCTCTCGACACCACCCGTCTGCAGAGCGCATTGGCCAAGAAGTTCGGCGTGATGCAGAACGAGATCACAGGTTGTGCCACATACGGCGGCCATGGTGAGCAGATGGCTGTGTTCGGCTCTCATGTAGAGATTGCCGGTCGCAAGCTGACCGACATCATCGGCACCGCCGAGTTCCCCGCAGAGGAATGGGAGCAGATGAAGAAGGACGTGACGCAGGGCGGTGCCAAGATCATCGAGCTGCGCGGCCGCTCTTCTTTCCAGAGCCCTGCCTACCTGTCAGTAGAGATGATTCGCTCGGTGATGGGCGGTGAGCCTTTCCGCTTCCCCGTCGGCACCTACGTGAAGACCGACAAGTACGACCACATCATGATGGCCATGAAGACCACCCTCGACACCACAGGCGCAC
>JAFSWU010000035.1 GCA_017444365.1 Prevotella sp. | reverse complement strand
GTCCGAGTCCCGTTTTCCGCTCAGATTATTGAGACAAAGATAGATTAGGAATTGGTCCTTATCGTTGGCCCAGGTGGCGGAATTGGTAGACGCGCACGTTTCAGGTGCGTGTGCCGCGAGGCGTTCAGGTTCGAGTACTGTTCTGGGCACCAAGGTTTCTCTATTTGAAACCGTTATATTCAGAATGCTTTTTTGATGGAGAGGTGGCGGAATTGGTAGACGCGCTACTTTGAGGGGGTAGTGTCAATTGCGACGTGGGAGTTCGAGTCTCCTCCTCTTCACCACTTCGCGGAAATAGCTCAGTTGGTAGAGCACAACCTTGCCAAGGTTGGGGTCGCGGGTCCGAGTCCCGTTTTCCGCTCTTTTTTGTAGAGAAACATTTTTTATCCAATGAATTTATATCTTAGGTACTTCGATAACGAGACATTAGTTACTAATGTCGATGATGCAATTAATTTCTTGGGATCAATTGAAGAGATTGGGATGAATGCCGAACTTGAAGCAGATATTCGCGAATATGCCGCAAGTGATGTTTTCTATCCCAAACGCTACAAGGTCCGTCAGCGCATTTACTTTATCATCATCAAGACAACGGCAGAGACGATGAAGGACTTCAAGGAGAAGAAAGCCGTGAAGCCCCTTGAGGCTGAGAAAGTGGTGCGTGAACGCAAAGAGAGCGCGATGAGTGCAGTTACCCGCCTGGGTGAAATCCGTGAAGGGTGGTATGAAGGCTCTTTGGACTTCAAGCGTGTTGTCATGTTGCCCGCAACAGGGAAGCATGAATATCGTGACACGCGTTTTGTGGCACGCTGTAAGGCTACTTCTGGGCAGGATTGTTACAATCGCATCGTCGATCACCTTCGCTCACGTGTTGACGGTCGCTCGCAGTTCCCCTCTGCAAAGGGAAAGAACTTCAGCTTCAAGTATCTCGGAATGTGGAAGTCCTGACACTTTATAGCCGGCTCGTTGTATGAATAAAGTGATGTTGATTGGCAATGTAGGGAAAGAGCCCGAAGTGCGTTATTATGACGCAGATCAGGCTTGGGCAAGGGTCACTCTGGCCACTACGGAACGGGGGAGGGTGTTGCAGAACGGCACACAGGTTCCCGACCGTACTGACTGGCACAATCTCCTTTTCGGCAAGAACCTCGCCAAGACTGTGGAACGCTACGTACATAAAGGCGACAAGCTCTATGTTGAGGGTCGCATACGTTACAGGTCTTACGACGACAAGAAAGGCCAACGTCGCTATTATACGGAGATTGACGTGGAAAACATGGAAATGCTCACTCCGCGTCCTGCTGCCGATGCAGGAGGAACCTTGGTTTCGGAACCAGTGGAAAAGCGTCAGGAGAATCCTTCAGACGATGGGCAGTTGCCATTTTAAATGATTATTAAAAGGTGGACTTACAAGGTGTACAACAAATAAACGACTTGGTGGTGTTCTATCCGATAACCACCGGCGTAGTCATAGCAGCTGTTTTGGCTGCTTTATTGTTATGGGTATCGGGCTTTGCCAGCGGTTCGGAAATTGCTTTTTTCAGTCTCTCACCCAATGATATTTCAGAGATTGAGGAAGAGCGCCATCCTGCAGACAAAAGCATCAAGATGCTTCGTGATGAGAGTGAGCGAACTTTGGCTACAATACTGATTGCCAACAACTTCGTGAATGTAACCATCATCATGCTCTGCAACTTTGTCTTTGCCTCATTGGTTCATTTCAAGGCGGCATGGTTGGAGTTTCTGGGCATCACCGTCATCCTGACATTTCTGCTCTTGCTGTTTGGCGAGATTATGCCCAAGGTTTATAGTCGTCAGGATCCGCTTCGCTTTTGTAGGCAAGTGGCGGGTGGACTGCTGTTCATGCGGCGGATATTCTGGCCCTTCGCAACCATTCTGTTGCGTAGTGGAATCTTGGCGGAGAAGGTTGTTCAGAAAGAGAATCACGTGCTGAGTGTCGATGATTTGGAACAAGCCTTGGAACTGACCGATAAGAACGAGATCAAGGAAGAGCAGCAGATGCTGCAGGGCATCATCCGCTTTGGCGACGAAACGGCGAAGGAGGTGATGACCAGCCGTCAGGACATCGTTGACTTGGACATGAAGTGCAGTTATGCCGATGTGTTGAAATGTATCGTTGAAAACAACTACAGCCGCATTCCCGTCTATCAGGATAACCAGGATAATATCCGAGGAATCCTCTATATCAAGGATTTGTTGCCGCATCTCTCGAAGCCGTCCAACTTCCGTTGGCAAAGCTTGATTAGGCCTCCTTACTTCGTTCCTGAGACCAAGTAGATTGACGACCTGCTACGCGAGTTCCAGAACGACAAGGTACACATTGCCATTGTGGTGGATGAGTTTGGCGGTACGTGCGGACTGATTACGCTGGAGGACATCTTGGAGGAAATCGTCGGAGAAATCAACGATGAGTTTGACGAGGAAGAGAAAGTGTATAGCAAACTGAACTACAACACATACATCTTTGAGGGCAAGACGTTGCTCAGCGACTTCTG
>JAFSWU010000034.1 GCA_017444365.1 Prevotella sp. | reverse complement strand
GACAGCATCAAGCACACGGGACCAGCCTACCACACCAGCATCGGACGTATTGTCTATGGCGGAGGTGGTATCACCCCCGACATCTTCGTAGGCGAGGACACGACCAACATGACTTCCTACTACAAGCAGGCCAGCATGAGCGGTCTCATCCTACAGTTTGCCTACACCTACACCGACGACAACCGACTGAAGCTGAATAACTTCAAGGAGATGACGGAACTTGCCGACTATCTCGTGAAGCAGAACACGGTCGATAAGTTCGCCACCTATGCCGACACTCGGGGACTGAAGCGTCGCAACCTGATGATACAACGCTCACACAAGCTGTTGGAACGCTATATCAACAGTCGTATCATCTACAACATGCTGGACGAACAGTCGTGGCATCAGTACATCAACCAGGATGACCCCACCATTCAAGAGGCTTTAAAACTCTTCAAGGCTGGGAAGGCGTTTCCGCAAAAACCAGAAGTGAAAGAGAAAAAGTAAGAAGAGAAATATGGACAAACGGGAACTGCGCAATTATATCCGGCAGCAAAAGCGACAATACACCAGTGAGGAACTGCGTGTATTGTCGCTTCCTATTATAAATCGGCTTTTAGAGCATCCACGCATCCAGTCGGCTCAGACCATTCTCATGTACCACTCCCTGCCCGACGAGGTTTATACACATGATGCCCTTGACCAACTGGTTGCCGAGGGAAAGAGCGTCTATCTGCCCGTGGTGGTTGCCGACGGACTGATGGACATTCAGGAGTATCATGGTCGCAATGACCTACAGCAAGGGGCATTTCACATCATGGAGCCATCCACCCCACATTTCGAGCCCCAAACCCCGAACCTCGAACCTCGAACCTCGAACCTCTCCCCCCTGGGGGAGTCGGAGGGGGCTTCCCTCGATGTGGCCGTCATCCCCGGCATGGCATTCGACAAGGACGGCAACCGGCTCGGACGCGGTAAAGGCTACTACGACCGCTTTCTATCCTCACTCCACACTCCACATTCCACATTCCACACTCCACATTCCACATTCCACACTCCACATTCCACGCCCCCCTACACCATCGGTCTCTGCTTCCCCTTTCAGAAAGTAGAGCACATACCCACCACCCCACTCGACATTCCTGTCGAGGAGGTGTTGTAAGAATAAGAAAAACACATTTATCTTGATGACCTCTACTTCAGCTTTTCTACCCGCAAGTTTGTAACGCGGCTATTGAAGCGACCTGTTTCCTGCAACGGAAAGACCAGCGTCTGCACATACTTCATGCGGGCAGGGTTGGTATAGACTGTTGGCATGAAAGGTGTTTCTGTTGGGTAGGTGACTTGGCTTTGCGGCGTTACAGCCACGACGTCCTGTGTAGCGAGTGTCTGACGGTGTTGCCCGTTCACAAAGAGGCGCGTCTCCGTGTTGGTTCCCTCAATGGCGATGCTGACATGTCCTTGTGAGGGCAGAGCATAGTTGAACGTGCAGAGGTAGCCGTCGCGTGCGAATCCCAACCGATGGTGTACGGGATCGGACAGATAGAAGATGGCATTCGGGCTTTGGGTCAAGATGGTGCCAGGCGTTTCTGCGGCACAGTCGATGTCGAAGGACACCCGATAGTTGTAGCCTGCCTCCATGACCGACGATTCCTGAAGTTGGAGAGGCGCATCGGCCTCTACATTGTCAAGGGTGATTGCAGTTTCGGGCAGACGGTCGAGCTGGTTAACGCCTGGTGCCTCGCTGAGCGTCAGTCGCTTGGCATCGAAGCTGGCATACGGGAGAGAAGTCTTCTGTCCCGTCCAGCACTTGGTGGAAATGGTCTGCATGGCGGGGAAGAGACGATGGTGAATATCCTTGACGGTAATACCATTACCTGGATGGTCGTTCCATACGGCAAACATGCCTCCCTCAATCTGCGGATCCTGCTCCTCGAAAGTCTGGTTGCCGATGACAGCAGGCGTCCAATTGTTGTAGAGATTCCCGCAGTTCAGATAGTCGTAGTAGTAGCCTGCGGCTGGTACGATATAGACCAGACCGTCGGGAATGGAGAGGATTTGGTAGCCGAGCTGCTTCATGGAGTCTGGACGGGCGAACCCGTTGGACCAGCAGTTCATCAGCACCCCTTCGTGACGCACAGGCGTGGTGCCCTTTGCATGGGTAAGCGATCCCCAGAGAGCGGGCTTCTTGCCATAACTCTCGACGAGGGCCAGATAGTGGTCGGTGAACTGACGGAACTGCTCCACCACCGTTTGGTTGGCGTTGGAATACTCGTCGGTGCCGATGTTCACACGCGGTCCGCGGAATACGGGTTCCTTGCCCGAGAGGTATTCCTTGAAGAGGTTGTCCATGAAGGGATAGACCTCGGGGTTGGAGAGGTCGAAGTGATCCATGCCATACTCCTTGGAACCGAGCGAGGGCCGGTAGTGGGTAAATGCGAGCACGTGGGCAGGAGCGTCAATCTCAGGAATAATCTCCACATGATAGGCCTCAGCAAGCTGCTGCAGTTCGATGAACTCCGCCTTGGTATAGCTGCCGTCACGGGCTGTCAGCCCCGGGTAGGTCTCACACTCCAGACGGAAGGCAGCCTGCGTCTTCGACCAGTCGTCATCGTAGTATTTCTTGAATCCGTTATCGTTCAAGTGCAGCTGCAGGGTGTTCATCTTATAATAGGCCATCACCTTCACCAGCTCACGCAGGTAGCTCATGGGGATGTACTTGCGACCCACGTCGAGCATGAAGCCACGCAACCGGTATTGCGGTACATCGACAATCTCGCCGCGTGGAAGCTGGGCATTCTGCTCCACGAGCTGGAGCAGGGTACGCGTTGCCCAAAAGGCACCCTGGGCGGCAGGCGCTTCAATGCTAATCATGTCGCCAATCTGCAGGCGATAGCCTTCTGCGGGCATCGTATCGAGCTTCTTCGCCACAAGGACGATGTCGCCAGAGCGAGCCTTCCCGCTGGCCAGGGTCAAAGGCGAACCGTTGAGGAGCGCATAGTCGCGCACCAACGCCTCTGCCACAGGGCGCAGAGAGGCAGACTTCACAACAATGCGGCCACTCAGCTGCGTGGTTCCCGCATCGCCTTTCCATTCTGTAACCTCAGGAATGGTAAAAGGTTTCTCGTTGGGTTGTGCATAGGAAAGGGCAGCAATCCAAATGGCTGCCATCAGTAAAATCTTTCTCATAACAGGTTTCGTTTAGGTTTTATATCGGCAAAGATAAGAACATTCTTTCTTTCACACAAAGTTTTCGATAGTTTTTTAGCCATCGTACACAATATTTATAAAAATAGTAGTACCTTTGCGCTCGTTAAAAAAATAAGGATATGTTACAAGAAGTAAGCAGTCATGGGCTAAGCATCCTGCCGGTTTGGACATGGATAGCCTTCTATGTTTTGGTGTTTATCATGCTTTTCATCGACCTTCGCATATTCGGAAAGGACGGACAACACGAGGTTGGAGCGAAGGATGCGTTGAAGATGACGGCCGTCTGGATAGGCGTGTCGCTGGTATTCTGCTTAGGCATCTATTGGTTCTATCCCGTTGAGTCGCATGAGAAAGCAATGGAATTCCTGGCAGGCTACCTCATCGAGAAGTCGCTGTCGATGGACAACCTCTTTGTGTTCCTCATGCTTTTCACGTTCTTCGGCATAGAGCGCAAATACCAACACGAAGTGCTCTTCTGGGGCATCTTCGGAGCCCTTGTGCTTCGCAGCGTGTTCATCTTTGCCGGTGCCGCCATGGTGGAGCGCTTCGAATGGGTGCTCGGACTGTTTGGTGTGTTCCTGCTCTATACAGGTGCGAAGATGTTTTCCCACAAGGACGACCAGGCGCAGGACCCGTCGAAGAACATCATCGTAAAGTGGTTCAAACGGCTGTTCCCCGTCACCGACCAGATGCACGGCGATAAGTTTTTTGTTAGGAGTACAGAAGTTCAAGGAGTTCAAGAAGTTCAAGGAGTTCAGAAGCATAAGGGCCGTTGGTTAGCCACGCCATTGTTCGTCACCCTGTTTGTCATCGAGACCACCGACGTGGCTTTTGCCGTGGACAGCATTCCCGCTGTGTTCTCCGTATCGCGCGACCCGTTCATTGTGCTCACCTCCAACATCTTTGCCATCCTCGGTCTGCGTGCCCTCTACTTTGCGCTGGCGGCTGTCGCCCAATACTTCACCTACCTGAAGTACGGACTCGGCATCATCCTCATCTTCGTGGGCATCAAGATGCTGCTCGCCATGAACGAATACATCAACGAGGTTGGAGCCCTGATGGGACTGCAACTGAATGTGCCGCACGTGGAGGTACCCACATCGCTGAGCCTGCTGATTATCTTCGGCGTGCTGTTGGCCACCATGGGACTCTCGTATCTCGTTTCAAAGAATTCAAGGAAACAAGAGGCCAAGTAAAAGAGTAAGAAAGCCCTTCCCCCATTATGACGTTAGACGAGTTCCTTGCTGAATGGCGCAACGACAACGAGCGGGTATTGGTACACACCAGCGGCTCAACGGGAAAGCCCAAGCCCCTGTGGGTGGAGAAACGCCGCATGGAGGCAAGTGCCCGCATGACGTGCGATTTCCTCGGGCTGCATGAGAGCGACACCGCCCTACTCTGCCTGCCCCTCGATTATATCGCCGGCAAGATGATGGTAGTGCGCAGCCTTGTGCGCAACCTCCGCCTCATCGCAGTCGAGCCAAGCGGTCATCCCCTCGTCTCTATTCACTCTCCCATCTCCTCTCTCCTCTCTCCTCTCTCCTCTATTCATTTCGCCGCCATGATACCCCTGCAGGTATGGAACTCCCTGCAAGTGCCAGAAGAACGGGAACGGCTACGCACCATCCAACATCTGATTATCGGCGGTGGGGCCATCGACGAGAACCTGGAAGCCGCCCTGCAGGATTTTCCCCACGCCGTGTGGTGTACGTATGGAATGACGGAGACGCTCTCCCACATCGCCCTGCGGCGTCTCAACGGTCCGGAGCGTAGCGAGTGGTACCAACCCTTCGAGGGTGTCTCCCTGCAACAAGATGCCGAGGGTTGCCTCATCATCGACGCTCCCCATGTGGGGGCTCATCAACTGGTCACCAACGATATTGCTGTGCTGGATGACCACGGGCGGTTCCGCATCCTGGGGCGCCGCGACAACGTCATCTGCTCCGCTGGCGTGAAGATACAGATAGAGGAAGTGGAACGCTTGCTGAAACCCCACCTCTCCATCCCGTTCATGATTACAAAACAAAAGGACCAGCGATTGGGCGAAGCCGTCGTAATGCTGCACGAAGCCGCCGACGGCGATACGCTGCGAGAAATCTGCCAAAGCGTTCTACCCAAATACTGGCAGCCCCGCCATTACCTGCAAGTTGACCAACTACCCACAACGCCCAACGGCAAACCAGCCAGAGCAGAAGCACAGCGAATCGCAGAAAATTGAATCAGACAGGAAAAGACTTTAGACGTTAGGCGTTAGACGTCCTTGAAAAGAATTGACAAAGGCCCTCTGGAGAATCGCGTATTTGCGAGCGAGAAGTCTTTCGCCCCCAAATACGCGAGTATTTCGATATTTTAGCAAACCCTTGATTATCAGAAGATTAGTCCTCCGATCTCTGTTTTGGAAGATTCGGAGATGTCAGTTTTGGAGTGTAACTCTTAGTGTTGCACCCCACAACTCAATGTTCCGACCCTCTCAACTCAATGTAACGAGGGTGTCAAAGCACTGTAGTGAGGGTGCAAAAGCACTGTAGTGAGGGTGTAAAAGCATAGCTTTGAGCTCCTTGAAACATTGTTCCGACACGCTGAAGGCATAAAACCAAATGCACAAAACCACTGTTTTGTGCAACATTTCTCTCTAGATTGTGACTTTCAGACGAGCGTTTTTTTGACCAAATTTCTTAACAAAAGAGGAGAGAGGAGTGAGGAGAGAGAATACACTTGGCAATGAGCGGCGACCCCTTCAGGGTCGTCTTACTTAGGACATATAGGCTATCCGGGGGTACTCGCTACCGCTCGCACCCTCGGTTACTGAGCGGCGACGCTTTCAGCGTCTTACATTTGACGATTGGACTTCGTTGACATAATAAAAATGTCCGTGCTAATCCCTTTGAAGGAAATGCACTATGCAAAGATAAAACAAAATCTCCGAACCGCCAAGCGATTCGGGGAAAAAAGAGCTTCACCCAGCACAGGCCAGGCCTCTCGATGTTCAGGCACAAGAGTATAAACTTGAAATACCTCTGGTTTCCTACGCCTCTTCAAACTCCACGTATTCGCCTTCGTTCTCAGGGATGATCTTCTTGCCCGATTCACGTTGTGACCGCTGGTCGATGACCGTCGGCTCTGCATTGCCCGTACTCTGCCTTCCATTCATGTCCTGGTAAGGACCTCTTGCCCCATTATAATAATAAGTATGGTGATGGCGCGAGCGACCGAATCCGAGGAACTGTTTCACGTGCTGGTAAAGGACAAAGCACATGATGGCAACCCCGATGATGAAGAAGAGGACGATGAAAAAGATGAATTGCAGGAAGAAGGCCATGAGGGATATAGGGATGAAGGATGAAGGATTAGCGGTTGGTGAAGTTAACCACCACAGAAAGCACAACATACCACGCGATGATGAAGGCGAAGGCGGTGATGCCGAAGAAGAGCAGCAGGGGAATACAGCTGAGCACGAATATGTACTTCACCTCGTTACCCTTCCATCCCCAATGCTTGAACTTCAGAGCAAACATGGGCAGCTCGGCTACCAACAACCATGAGCTGACACACAACATCAGAAGAATGCCAACCGAGCACCAGGCGGATGACTCTAACCACGAGCCTCCTCCTACGATGAGGGAACCCCAGAACAGGGCGTTGGCAGGTGTGGGAAGTCCTATGAACGAGGTTGTCTGCCGCTCGTCGAGATTGAACTTGGCAAGACGCAAGGCAGAGAAAGCCGCCATCACGAATGCAAAGTAAGGAATATACGTGGGGAATGCTGGGCAACATGTGGTAAGAACCGCCGGCCAGTCCATAACACCAAGCTCATAATAGACAATGGCTGAGGGAGCAACGCCAAAGGTGACAACATCTGCCAGCGAGTCGAGTTCCTTGCCTATGGGGGAGCTGACACCCAACAAACGGGCACTCATGCCGTCGAAGAAATCGAACACGGCACCCATGATAATCCACAACAGGGCCAGGTAGGGATTGCCCATTAGGGCAAACGTAACTGCGATGCAGCCGCTTACGAGGTTGCAACAAGTAATGGTATTGGGGATATGGCGCTTCATTTTGTGGAATGTGGAATGTGGAGTGGGAATGTGGAGTGTGGAATGAGGAAGGATTAAGGGAGTTTAGCGATAATCGTTTGGTCGCCCGTGGTGCTTTGTCCCATCTTGACACAGACTTCAGAGCCCAACGGTAGATAGACATCCACACGAGAACCGAACTTGATAAAGCCGAGATGCTCGTCAATGTAGCATTCCTCGCCCTCTTTGGCGTAAGTAACGATACGGCGTGCCACGGCTCCGGCAATCTGGCGACAGAGGATGTCGGTACCCTCGGGCGTGGTAATCATCACGTCGGCATGCTCGTTCTCCTCACTGGCCTTGGGCAGCCATGCCTTGTGGAAATTGCCGTTCTGGTGATGAACAAACTTCACCTTGCCGTCAACGGGGAACCAGTTGGCGTGTACATTAAAGAGACTCATAAAGATGCTCACCATGATGCGGCGGTCGTGGAAGTACCTGTCTTCGTCAACCTCTTCCACCACAACCACTCGGCCGTCGGCAGGAGCCACAACGATGCGCTCGGTATCTTCCTGCGGGAAATAGCGAACCGGGCAGCGGAAAAAGTTGAGTACGATGGCATAGACCGTTCCAAAGACCACAACAAAGGCCCAGAAAGGGATATGCGTTTCAAACATGCGCCATAGCAACAGGGCGATGGCTGCTATCACGATAGCACCCCAGAAGAGTGTATCTGTTCCCTCACGATGGATTCTTATCTTTTTTAGTTTCTTGATTTTTTCTCCCATGATTGGTTGTGTAGTTCTTTCCAACTTGCAAAGGTAAGTTTTTTTTGTTGTATGAGCAAATTTTTAAGCTCGTTCTTTTGCATATCTCGCAATTTAGCCGTAACTTTACACCTCAAATTATCATCTTATGCAAGAATTCGTACATCTGCACGTACATACATACTATTCGATACTCGACGGACAGTCGAGCATCAAGAAACTCGTAGATAAAGCCATCAACGACGGGATGAAGGGCATGGCCATTACCGACCACGGCGATATGTTCGGCATCAAGGAGTTCCACGACATCTGCGTTGGAATCAACAAGAAGCGGAAGAAAGAAGACTTGCCACCGTTCAAGCCAATCTTCGGCTGCGAGATGTATGTGTCGCGCTATGGATCGAAGTCCTTGCGCCGCGGCAAGGAGGACCAGGGCGGCTACCACCTCATCGTGCTGGCCAAGAACTACCAGGGCTACAAGAACCTCATCAAACTGGTGAGCCGCTCATGGGTGGACGGATTCTATATGCGTCCGCGTACCGACCGTGAAGACTTAGAGAAGTACCACGAGGGGCTGATTGTATGCTCGGCGTGCATAGCGGGCG
>JAFSWU010000033.1 GCA_017444365.1 Prevotella sp. | reverse complement strand
CATTGTAAACACATAAACCCAATAAACCATGCTACAGGAAGCAATTTATGATTTCAAGAAAAACGGGCCGCTGATATTGCCCGACCTGATTGACAACGCAGGTGCCGAGGAGATGGCCGTCTATGATGACTATGCCATCATCCCCTATTCAGTTCTCATGCCATGTTCCATTTCAGATGTGCTCGACATGTTTGCCCATCGTCCCGAACTGGTCACGCTCTACCATTACGTGCCTTCCGATGCCACGAACTTCGGTCATCAGTGCTGTGCCTATTCCAATCCCGCCACCGGCCAGATGTTCAAACTTAACGTCATGACCAACGCCTCTGGACTTGTCGATACACTCAACGTGACCGTCTATGAGTCGCTGGAACTGATGAGCAGCGACATCCTCCAGGACCTGACACTGCACCAAGCGCGTGGAAGGTTCGTAATGAAGCGTGACGAGGCAGAGATTGCCAACGACTTCAGCTGAAGGCATGGCCGCTACCTTTATATATATGTATGGACAGACAACTATACTATCACATTGCCGACATCATACACCAGCGCAGGACATGGATCAAGGTCATCGACACGGAACGGCAGACAGCCATGCGCATCATCGTGAACGGCGAGATAAGGACGCTCATGTTCCGTACCCTCTCCCTTCGGAGCTACCGCAGCCACTACAGTTTCCTGCAGTCACGCACCTGGCACGTCACCGAGTATGACATTGGCAATGCCGTCACGGCACTGGCAAGGAAAGACCCCTCGGCACAAGCAAGGCTGGAAGCCTGCAACCTGACCAACCGTGACGTGGAATACATCATCGAGAAAGCAACATTCGGAATCCTTAAACTTGAATTGGACGATTATGAGTGACCAGCATAAAATCAATGTGTTCTTCGGAACCGTCATCGCCATCTGCATACTGGCAATGACCTCCCAGGATCTCGGCACGTATGCCAAAGCCTTCTTTCTGTCAGTCATCATCGGCTGCCTCTGCATCATGCGCGGACTGCGTGATGGCGTGAAAAGGAATCATGACAGTCCTTCGGAAGAGACGAAGGAGGACAATCAGGACAATGCCACTTCTGACAATCGGAAGTCAGGCAGTCCCATGGAACAACGGGTAACACCTGAACAGGTGGAGGAAGCCCGGAAGAGACAACAGGAAATGTATCACTAAACAACCATTCATAATATGACAACAACACTCGCTATTTACAAGTATCTCTATCCCTTTCTTCTGGGACTGACACTGGTGCTTCTCTATCAGAAGCAGTACCGATTCATGCGCAGATTCTACGGAAGGATGACCCTCTACTGGAATGCCAGGAGGTTCTACACCTTGGTCATCTACTCTTTCCTGCTGCTGTATAACTACACCCACTTTGCGGCAGACGGGATTACACCGGGCATCATCGCATCCGTCGTATTCCTGACTCCGCTTCTGTTCTTCCGTGTGGCAGACTGGTGGTTCCACCTGCTCCATGAACATGTCGGGCATCTGCTGCTCCTCATCCTCACGTCAATGCTCATTGCATTGGCCGATGGTATGGCGGTCGCCTCGGTCACGTTGCTGACCATCGGTGTGGCAGCCATGTTCTACCCTTCAGAGCATGTGCTGGAAATGAAGTCCAGACCAGAATGCTTTTCGGACTTCCTGCATCTAACAGAGATTATCACGAAGAACTACTATGGCAGACCAACCCAGCATCTGGCATTTCCGAAGAAACACCTTGCTCAAAATAACCACAACAATCACAAGAAAGAAAATCAATGAACAGCGTAAGAACAACTCATTCCCTTTCGGCAGGGGAGCATTCGTCTGTGGACCGCTCCCTGCTCGAATACCTGAAACCCAAAGCCGAGGAACGCTACAGCAGGGTTGAAGCCTACTGCGACCTCCTTGCACGTGCGGCCAACAGCCCCTATACTGCCAAATGTGCAGGACAGCAGATAGACCTGTTGCCCGGGCAGTGTGTACTCACCATCTCTGACCTTGCCCGCAAGTGGCAGTGGCAGCGGGCCACCGTCCGCCAGTTCCTGGACGGTCTTGTGTCACTCGGCCTGTTAGATATGAAGACCTTCGTCAAGAGCTATGTCTTCACCATCAGGCAGCACTCCTGCCTTTCCCTGACAGTATCATCCACGGATGACCTTCTCGACTTCTGTCATCTTCTTTTTGCCAGATACATCCTCGGACGGACATCACCTGATGAGGTGGCCGATTCATTTGGCACATTCTATGGCATGATGGCAGACCATGCAAGTGGTCTGCAGGATGACGATGCTGCCAGATCATCTGTCTCTCAGCATCAGATACAGCAGTTCCACAGGTTGATGACATTCCTGGCTTTCCAAACGACAGCCATCCATAATATGCCTGTGAACATTCAGGATGCCGTGCGTCTTCTCTTTGGCAGAGACCGCCTGTGGAACTGGCACGACGTGATTGCCGACCTTGGTTTTCTGGCATCCGCTTTCAGACTGCATACCAAGCCCAGCCTCCTGGCAGAAGCCAAGACCGTACACGGCGAGGCAGAACTCTCCCTGCTTGACAGCATCTGCGACAGTTACCTGTCCGCATTTCCTGCCATCGCATCCAATGACGGCTGCGACACCTCTTCTATGGCTCATGGTGACGCTATAAAGTCACAGCATGAGGACTTGCCAGGCACTAATACGAAAACATCAAAGGCTGTTCCTAAAACGACAGGCGCATCCCCAGAGGATGAGACACCCACCTCGGTGGGTACTGAAGGCTGAGCGCCAAGGATAGGCACAGGGCTTGCCCGTGCCATATTTTCTACCGTTTGGGAAGCCTAATTCCCCACACCAAGAACTTGGGTGGGAGGACTGACCAGATAAAGAGCAAGCTCGGTCAGGTTTTACGGCAGAAAACACACCGCTTAGGGGCATTCTTTAGGCCAAACGGTAGAATGAATGGACGGAAGCCGACAGCATAACAGAAAGGAATATCGCAATGAGTACAACAGCAAAACAGGTCATGGACATCAAGACTTCCAAGGGCATCGCACAGAGCAGCAACGAACAGCTGCGCCGCTGGACGGAGAACGGATGGGAACAGGCGGCAAAAGAAGGCAACTACGACCGCAGCCGTGAACATCTGAACTTCGAGATTGCCCGTGGCGGCATCGTCCAGACCATCGACAAAGAACACACCCTGTCCCAGCGAATGGCAGAAATCCTTGCGGCACGTGGCATCGCAGACCCCAACAAGGGACTCGATCCGCCCAAGTACCGCACGGTGGTAAACATCATCTTCGGAGGGTCACGCGACCGTATGAGGGAACTGGCGTTCGGACAGCAGGAGGTAAACTTCGAGAAGGGAGCCGACAACGCTGCCATACGTCGTATGCCGGAGATTGAGCAGTGGGCGAAGGACATCTATGACTTCGCATGTGGCAAATGGGGTGAGGAGAACATAGTCTCTTTCATCGTCCATCTGGACGAGCAGAACCCACATATACATTGTAGCCTGCTGCCACTTGACCAGCACAACAAGTTCGCCTTCAAGAAACTATTTTCCGGCAAGGACAAACTGGAGTTCAAGCAGCGTACCCTGGCTCTCCATGACGAACTTGCCAAAGTGAACGAGAAGTGGGGTCTTGGACGCGGTGAAAGTGTCGCGGAAACGAAAGCCCGTCACCGTTCGACGGAGGAATACCGACGCTGGCTTACCTCGGAATGCAGCACACTGGAGGAGGACATAGAGAACCACAGGAAATTCCTGGCCGACCTTCAAAAGGAAATAGCCATCGCAGAAAGGAAGGCCAAGAGCTTCACCACCATGATAGCCAACCTGACCGCCGAGAAGGAGAACATAGAGCACCAGCTGACCACGTTGCGCGGCTGGCTCGACTCCGGGGAGGAAGACAGCGAGGTGCTGGCTCGTAAGATTGGCAAACTGGAATGGCAGTTGTCGCAGACAGAAGAGAAACTGGCAGCGCGTCAGGTGCAGTTGGCCCAGACGGAACAGCAGTT
>JAFSWU010000279.1 GCA_017444365.1 Prevotella sp. | reverse complement strand
GACATAGCCGGCATCGAGCGAGAACACAATCATACGGAAGCCTGCACCAACGGTGAAGAACATTCTGTTACCTATGGTCTCTGCCTCGTGGTGATAACCAGCACGGAGAGAGAACTTGTCGTGATAGACGTATTCGCCACCGACTGACCACTGAATCTCGTCGAGCTCTTCCTTGAAACCGTTAGGAGCGTCGTGGAAGCTCTTGAAGATACCGCTGATACTCGAAAGGTCGTAGTACTCACGCTGCACACGCTTGTTGTAGTCCTCACTCGACTCGCCATCCCGCTGCTTAGGGATGGTGGGAACAAGCAACTTGTTGGCATCGGCCGCAATGGTGAAACGGTTGAACTCGTCAACCGGTATCATCAGCGATGCACCAAGACGCATATTCGTTGGAATAAACTCGCTGCTGTCGTCGCCACCAAAGCTGATTTTAGAACCGATGTTCGAGATGTTCAGACCTAAGCCCAACTGACATTCTCGGGCACCGATGTTCAGGTAGTTCTGATAATAAGCCGCAATGTCCGCTGCGAAAGCCTGACCTGGTGTCTTGTCATCGCTGTAGTCGTAGGTCAGGTCGGAGTAGATCCAACGCACGGCAGCGGCTAACGAGAACTTCTCGCTGAGCATGAGCGAGTAACCCACGTCTATCGACATCTCGTAGGGGTTGATGGTGGCGGCATTCGACATGTCGTCCTCCAAGGAGGTCTCAGAGAAGTTGGTCATCACCTCACCCAAGGAGAAATAACGCAGAGAGGCCGACACTGCGCTGTAATCGCCTATGCGATAGTAACCCGACAGATAGGCCAGATCAATATCGTTCACCAGCTGGCGCAGCCACGGCGTGTAGTTCAGCGACACGCCAGCCCTGGAAATGGTAAAGGGATACTTGGCTGGGTTCCAGTACTGTGAGTTGACGTCAGGGTCGGTTGCCGCACCCACATCACCCATACCGCCGGCACGGGCATCGGGGGCAATCGTCTGAGAGACCACGGCATGGTTGACGGGGTTGAACGTGTTCAGCTTGTCCTGAGCAGACAATGCCGACGGCAATACAACCCACAGGAAGGCAACGACCATCCGCGCTCCCCATGCATAGACTTGATATCTGGTGCTATTCTTCATCGTTTATTTATGCTTACACTGATATAAATAACGGAATCATTCCAACTTTATTATAATATGACCAGTTTTTTCGCTTTAGACACCTTGCTGCTGCCATCGCTGGAAATGCGAACACGATAGAGATAGACACCTGTTGGCAAGCGTCGGCCATCGTCAACGGTCAGATCCCAGTCGATGGTGTACGTGCTGGTGGCAGATGTTCCTGACTCAGCATATTTCCAGAGCATTCTTCCACTCATGTCAAAGATCTCCAGATCAACATCGATGGCACTTCCCGCACGGTCGTGCTTGATGACAAAGGTTGTGGAGGTGCGGGCAGGATTCTTCGTACAGTTGATGTCGATGAGCGACGGTGAAAGTCCGCTGACAACATTGAATGCCAACTCCGTGGTAGAAGAGTTGTTGAGTACGTCCCACGCACGGAAGAGCAGTTTGTGCGGTCCGGCGGGCAGTTCAGGAATGCTGTAGTAGGTGGTTCCGGCGGTGTAGCTGCCAAAGTCGTATTGGAAATTGTAGTTCAGGTTGTAGGTGCGCATCATCTCTCCATCGATGATGAGCTCCATGTCATGTCCGATGCCACTGCCCGAGGCATTGATACCATCGGCATCGGAGAGCTCGGCCACGAAGAACGGTGTGGAGTTGACGCTGCCACCGTTGATGAACGAGGGTGAGTTGAGATAACAATAGATGGAGGGTCCAACCCCATCGTTCTTATTCTCCTCACTGCCGCCTACGATGAAGTTGTCGCTGGCACCATGAGCGGTCAGCGTGCGGTCGTTGCTACGGGCAAAGATGTTGACAAGACCCTTTCCGTCCTTGTAATTGATGTCCAAGGGTACTGCGAACTTCAGTTCGAAAACGCCCTGCGAGATACTGTCGTTTCCTGTGTAGATGGTCTTGGTGCGGTCATTGTACTCAAAGGCGCGGCTGGCTCCGTCCGACGATTTGTCGTTCAGACGGCACACGATGGTTTCCTCCGTATCGCGCACCGTGGCCGACACGATGCCACGGAAATCGGGCAAGCCTTCAACATGTCCCTTCACCGTAGCGATGGAACCGGCTTTCAACACGGGCATATCGCCTGTACCGACCACCTGTCCGTTGATGCTGTCGATGACAACCTGATGAACCGGAACGTTCAAGGCCAATGCCGGGTCGCCTAACAAAGAATACTGCAACTTATTGTCGCTCAGGTCACCATAGACAACAGAGCCGCGAGGGGTCACCTGGGGTGTCACCAAATAGTTCTTGGCCTGTCGCTGGGCTTCGCCAAGGGTCATCGGCTTACCATCGACCGTGGAGAGCACATAGCGCAGAAACGCCTTGTCAATAGAATCATTCTGCTGGGCATAAACCGTGCGTGTTGTGCCAAAGAACGCCACGGCACCGCCATTGGTATTCAAGATGGCGGCCTCGCCGATGGTGGGCTCCAACCCGTCGAAGGGCATGATGTCGCAGGAAGCGGTAATCCACAAGGGCAGATTGGCATTGGAGAACTGTTCAAAGTCGAGCAGGCGCAATACGGCCTCGTGTGAAATCTGGTCGGCACGTCCATGACCGCAGTAGTTCATCACCAAGGCACCGCTGGTCTGATACTGCTTGATCAGCTTTTCTACTTCGGGGTAGGCATTGCCCGTTGACGATGTCTCACGCTGATAGGCATCCCACATCACCTTTTTAATAATATATCCGGGATGGGCTTTCGAAACAAGGTCGGCCGCTTCGTTGGCTGTCTTCATGTGCATATTGCTGTTGCCGTCATCACCCATGAAGACCAGTGTGTTCTGCCATGGGCCGACATTCCTGTTGGTTGCATAGTTAATCACCTTGTCAACCAGCAGCTTGGCATCGGCATCGTTGACAACGGGGAAGCGCCCCACAGCCACATCCGACTTGCTGCGTGCGTTGTAGCCATCGAGCAGCACTTCGCCATCATCAAGAATGGTGAAGAAGTCGTCGGACACAATACAATGAACTTGATTGAAGGAGTTCTCGCTCTCGAAACAAAGCAGATAGTCATCGGGCGAGGCGTTACGCAGGTTCGACGTGTTCATTCTGTTATCCCATACACAGTCGCCAAAGAGCAGAAGGTAGCGGGGCATGTCTGCCTCTGTCTCCGCACGGTCGTAGAGCATCTTCATATAGCGGCGATAGGCCGTGGCATCGGGAGTACCGCTGGAGAACTCGTTAATGATCTCGTCAGAGGGAACAATCCGCACACGCAGGCCGTCGCGCTGCCGATGGTGCTCGGCCAACCGCTCTGCCTGCGTCAACAGCTTCTGGCTGGTCGGAATAATGATCACCATGTCACAGGCTTCGTGTGCATGCAAATCCTGGTTGGTGATGTTATGAACGTATTCGGGCTCAGGCAAGGCCGCCGTCATCAAGTCGGGAGCGTCCTTGGGCTGGGAGAGGACAAACGTGATATAATCCAGTCGTACAGGACCTCCGGAGACTGTTGTAATCTTCACATTGTTGACATCAACGAGCGAATCCAAGCGGTATGTGCCGCTGGCAGAATTTCCCTTGTCATAATTGGAGAGCTTGATATTGATGGTGCCCAGTGTCTTACCATTGGCCTCCACCTGCACCGAACTGTTGGTGCCTGCCGAAACTGCCACGGCAAGCTTCCCTCCTGACATGCTTGCAGGAGTCTCAACTTTATACGTCTTGCTGTTACCCGCGGAGATAGGGTCATTCTCGAAGAGGTTCCTTCCTCCCTGGAACCAGGCATAGTTGTCCACCTCGCGCAGCACATGGTAGTCATCGGCATTCGGATAGGCAGATGCCATCAACGTTGCCGAGTCAACCTTGAGCGGTTCGCCGTCGCTCTGCGTAATGAAGTAGTAGCCATAGTCGGAGTAAGGATTGCGTGTGCGAACGGTAGCGGTCTCACTGCTCCAGCTCACCGGGCCTTGGGCGTAGAACACGCGTCGCCCGCCAATCTCGCAGGTTGGAACTTCTTTCAGGTCATCATGACTGACGAGATACTCTTCCGTCAGCGTCTCTGGCTGCAGGGCTCCGCCATAGCCATAGATCTTCACCTGGTTGATATTCGAGAAGCCCGCCCGTGACACCACATCGGCCGACAGCTGATAGATGCCCGATGAGGGAACGCGTATTTTGGCCCACTTGCCTTCAGACAAAACGGAATGGGCGGCATAGCGGGAGGCTTTTCCTGCCTCCACACGCGCATTGGCCACTCGCAAGGAACGACGCTTGGGTTTGGCTGTCACCTTCAACATGAAGCTGACCAAGATCTGGTACTTCCCTTCGCGGAACACCAAAGGACAGAAGCCCAGCTCCAGGATTCCCTTTCCACGGTCGATACTGATTTGATGATCTATCGACGGCATGCTCGCCAGCGGCTGGTCTGTAATCGACAGATACCTTTCAACATCTGTCGAAGTCATATCTATAAACTCGGGATAAAGCAACTCCGGCGTGTACAACGAGTCGCGATATTGGCCGGTCAACGGAACAGAACAACGGAAATAAGGCAACAGTGAGTCGATTTTCACCTCTCCTGTTGTCAGGTTGTAGAAACGCTGGGCACCGGCAGAGAACAGGCTCAAAGGGAAAAGGGTAAAAAGCGAAAAGAGCATCAGCCTTCTCACCACCGCATCTATTGTGTTCAAGATACCATTCTTTCCCATCGTCTGTCTCCTTTTTTACTTTTTTACCTTTTTACCTTTCACTTGCAATTGAGTTCCAACACCTTCCTATCTTCGAGATACCCTTCTAAGTGGTCATCGATATGAACGGGACCTACACCGGCGGGTGTTCCCGTATAGAGCAGGTCGCCCGTTTTCAAGGTGAAGAACTGACTGATATAGGCAATGATCTCGTCAACCTTGTAGAGCATATCACTCGTACATCCCTCCTGAACGGTTGTCCCGTTGATGTCAAGGTGGAAGTGTAGGGCCTGGATATCGCGGAACTTCTCTACATCTACCCACTCGCCAATGGCAGCCGCACCGTCGAACCCCTTGCAGAGATCCCAAGGCTGTCCGGCCTGACTGAGCTTACGCTGCAAGTCGCGGGCGGTGAAGTCAATGCCTACGGTAACAGCATCGTAGTAGCGATGGGCAAAGCGCTGTGGGATGCTCTTTCCCAACCGGCAGATGCGCACCACCACTTCCGTCTCGTAGTCAATCCGTCCGAGATGGTCGGGCACGAAGAACGGCTTATGGTCTTTCAGCAAGGCCGAGTCGGCCTTGGTAAAGATCACCGGCTCCTCCGTTTTTAATAACGTATCGTGCAGCTCTTTATTGTGCAGCGCATAGTTCATTCCAATGGCGAATATCTTCATGCTTCTTGATTTTGCTTGGGTGCAAAGGTAATAAGATTAATTGGATTATAAAAAAACGTCAGCCTTTTTCTCAAAAGACTGACGCAAACAAATAAAATTATGAAAAATTATCTATAACTTTCTTTTGTTTCAGACCGTGCCTTACTCAGCAACCAATGTGAAGCGCTGGAAAGCAACGATCTTCAGCTCCTTGTCCTGCTGGGCGAGCCACATGGTAACAGTGGCCTTGTCGCCGTCGCCGAACTGGAACTCCTGATCTACGAGGCAGTTCTCCTTCAGGAACTTCTGCACACGACCCTTGGCGATGTTCTCAACCATCTGGGCGGGCAGGTTGGCAGCCTTCTCAGCGGCAGCCTTCTCCTTGAGCTGACGAGCCTCGTCAGCCTGCTCCTGTGTGAGCCAGCCTTTCTTCATGTTCGACTCGATGTGGTCTTCGCTGTCAACGAGGTTGGGGTTGATGCCGGCCTTTTTCAGGACAACCTCAACATACTTCTCAACCTGCTCAAGCTTCGTCTTCTCAACAGCAGTCTTGTACTCCTCGTCGAGAATAGCCTGGGGAACGCTTTCGGCATTGAGGGCCACGGGCTTCATGGCAGCAACCTGCATGGCGAGCTTGTGACCAACCTCTGCATTCTCCTTGTTCAGCTGAACCATGGTACACAGGGTGTGCTTGCCCATGTGATCATAAACCTCAATATTGTCACCAGCCAGTGTGAGGTAGCCGTCGAGCTCCATCTTCTCACCAGTGATACCCGAGCGCTGTGTAACAGCATCCTGGACTTTCTGACCGTCGGCCAGTGTCAGCTCTTTCACCTCATCCAGTGTCTGGCACTTGTTGGCAACAGCTGCGTCGAGGATAGAACGGGTCAGGGCGATGAAGTCGGCACCATTGGCAACAAAGTCGGTCTCGCACTTCAAGGCAATCGTAGCAGCAAAGCCGTCGGCAGCCTTAACGAGTACACAACCGTTAGAAGTCTCGCGGTCGCTACGCTTGGCAGCAATAGCCAGACCACGCTCGCGGAGCAGCTCCTTAGCCTTGTCGAAATCGCCCTCTGCCTCTGTGAGAGCCTTCTTAACGTCAGCCAGACCGGCACCGGTCATGGCACGAAGCTTTTTGATATCTTCAATTGAAATAGCCATTTTCTTAAAATATTCTTTTTAACCTTATTACTTATTCCTTTTCTCTGTAGGGATTACTCTGCAGCGGGAGCCTCTTCCTCGGCAGCAACGGGAGCTTCCTCCTCAGCGGGAGCATCGTCCTTGCGAGCCTTACGAGCGCGCTTGGGTTTTGCGTCAGCAGCCTCTTCAGCCTGCTCAGCAGCCGCCTTCTCGTCGGCCTTCTCTGCCTTACGCTCAGCAAGACCCTCGGCGATAGCCTGACAGCAAGCTGACAGAACGATGTCGATAGAATCCTTAGCGTCGTCGTTGGCGGGGATAACGAAATCAACGTTCTTCGGGTCAGAGTTAGTATCTACCATAGCGAATACGGGAATACCCAGACGGTTGGCCTCACGCACGGCAATGTTCTCCTTCATCACGTCAACAACGAAGAGAGCTGAGGGCAGACGAGTCAGGTCAGCAATAGAGCCGAGGTTCTTCTCGAGCTTGGCACGCTGACGGGTAATCTGCAACAGCTCACGCTTGGAGAGGTTTGAAAAGGTACCATCACTCATCAGACGGTCGATGTTCGCCATTTTCTTGACGGCCTTACGGATGGTGGGGAAGTTGGTGAGCATACCGCCCGGCCAACGCTCAATCACGTAGGGCATGTTGACAG
>JAFSWU010000032.1 GCA_017444365.1 Prevotella sp. | reverse complement strand
TCGCGGAAAAGAGATTACGAACATTTGGGGACTCTCATATTAAAATATTACCAACCTGCGAACTCAAATCAACGAGAAACTCTTCGAGGATTTTAGTTCCAAAACACTTGACGTTAATCTATCACCTTTCTTTATCATCAAAAAGTGAGCAGAAAGGAAGGGGTTCTTAACATCTTGTTTGTCAAATAGTTGCAAAGTAATTAAACATTTTTTAAGTGTAGTTTTCATGTACTTAAAGTTTGTTTAGGATTTGTCCATGACTTCCTTTTTATCTACTTTTGCCCGCAACTTTTAGTTTTAAAGCAGAAGAGAAATGAAAACAAAATCATTTTTGACAATGCTGCTCTTGGCGTTGGTAACGCTGACAGCAAGCGCAGAGAGAGTAAACTTACAAGCAGGGAAAATCGGGCAACCAGGTGGTTTCGGCGGAATTCCAAAATCCCCAGTGGAGATACCCATTGTAGATCTTGATGACCACACGCTGTACTTTACTACATCGTGCGTGGGCGACACCCTGCAGTTAGTGCAGAACGGTGTGGTGGTATATTCCACTGTCATCGCCTCCGACGAGGTAGAGCTGCCCGCTACCCTTGAAGGCGAGTTTGAAATCCAGATCATCCATGACAACTGGCTCTTCTATGGAGACATTGAACTCTGACATTCTTTTATTTTAGTAGAAACTAATTTAGATTCTGCTAATGTTCCCTAACAAATAGTAATTAAAAAAATCACAATTATGAAGAAAACGTTATTAATAATGGGCTTGAGTATCGTACTCGCAGCATGTAACAGTGTTTCAGAAACTGGTGATGAGATGATTGAAACGAATGCCATCACAATATCTAAGAAACAAAATAATAAAGATTCCCTCCTGTTGGGACGCTTGCAAGCGTATAATCAGAACATGGATAATCTTCCTGGGACTAGAAGTTTTTGGACTAGACTTTGGAAAGCTATTAAATATGATGTTTACGCCGTGCCCAAATGTGCAATAGAATGTAATGTTGTGGGAGCTGGTGTTGCTGTAATTAATAATTCTACAGAATCAACGAGAAATTCTTTTATTACAGCTATTGTCAAAACTATTGTAAAGACTGCTCAACGTTCTTATAAGGGTTACAAGGAAATGGACTGTTCCGGGTTAAGTGCAGTCTATATTAGAAATGAATACCTTGGTAATGTCAGTTCACATTGTTCGAATCCATTTGTTTTGCTTCCATTGCTTACTTATACTGATTCCATAATGAACTTAAATGAAAGTGCATTCGTCAATGACAGTTTACCTCTTTTAGCAGGAAATCTACATAATATATACCTAAATTATGCCATGAACCCAGCCCCCGCTTCAATATCTTCTCTCCCTGGAGGAAACAGTGTTAACTTTGACCCAATCATTTCTCCTATTTATGACGGTCCGATACTTCTCCCAACGAATGATTATGGTGTTCCTGGCGTACTTACCAATTATGAAATTGAAAGCTACATAGCACAAGGAGATACTGATAATGAACCAGACTTCATAGTAGATGGCGATGAAGATACCCTATTAAATATGTGCGGTGACGACATTATTAGTGAGGCGACAGCAGATGTCATGACACTTTTTTATGAAGCACTTGAAAATGTATCATCTGAAACAGCACTTTATTCATTACTTAACTATTATATATCAGAAACAAAAACAAGTAATTCTTTATTACAAACAGAGAAAAACGAGATCTGCTTGCAGCTTGAAATGTTCCGTCACAGCTATGACTTTTGGAAAGTATATATGTCAAATTAATTTGTAGGTATAATCTCTTTACTTGACAATATTTGCAGATTGGGTGCGTTGTTATATCATCGCACCCAATTAATCATCATCACATAGAACATCTATGAAGAGAAAAGAAAATACGATTCAATTAAGATACTGGCTGACATTCCTTATGCTTTGCCTGTCAGTGTGTCTCCATGCACAGGACTTGAAAGGGCGTGTGTATGAATGCAATGACATAGCAAAGATGCGGGAATATTTCATTTACAAAATGGAGCATGACCCAGAGGAGATGAAAAAAGAAAAGACACCGCAGCAGAAACAAGAGGAGAGGAATAATTTTAAGACATTCTTCTCATTCTTTGATATCACGGCTAAGGTTGTGTTCAAAAGTAAGAACAAGTTCTCCTTCAAGTTAGATATTGATGTTGCTCGCGAGATAATAGTCAATGATCAAGGCACCAAACGAAAGCTCTCATGGGGTGAACGAGCTGCCATAAGCATTGCTTACAAGCCGATGCTTTCCTTGTTAGCCAGAGGAATGAGAGAAGAGCGCACATACATGCCAAACCGTTCTCCGCTCTTCCATGAAGATGAAATCACAATAACCATGAGGCCCAATGGCACTTTGCTTGAGTTTAATGACCAAGGTTTTGTCATCCTGCTCCATAGAACAAAATAATGGAGTTGAGAAAAGTGAAGCTTTTGTGAACTTTTTCGGTAAGTCAAATGACCAGAGTGATGCTTGCATCAACTATGGCATGACGAGAAAAAGTGCATTTGTGAACTTTTTGTGAAGTGAAAAGTTTGGCGATTTCAAGTACTTTTTCTACTTTTGCGGCATACAATGTAAATGTCTTGGAATGACGAATGTCGGAAACATAGTATGCGGAGTGGCAGTCAGCTACAAGTTCTGCGGCAAGGAGCTTGACCGCATGGATGGTTTGGACTGGTACGACAGCGAGGCCGCCAAACCCTATTTCGAGAAGCTCATCCAGCTCGATCCCAACAACAGCCTTGCCAAGAAATTCTTCGAGGCTGAGAAGGCTGCTCAGGAAGCCGCCGCTGCCGCAGCAGCAGAAGCTGAGGGAGCAGAACAGTAAGATGCTGTTACCTTTCCAATAGAAACATCACAAACAGTCCCCAAAAGTTTTGACAGACTTTTGGGGGCTGTTCTTTTTAGACACCCAAGCACATCCTCCCTCTGTTGATACCAAGACAACACGGAAAATTAGTTTTTGATTAGTTTTTTCTCCCTATTTTTCTTTTTCCATTGGATTTGTCTTCGTAATTTTGTGCCCAGAGAATAACCAAGAAAACATTGACTATGGGCAACAGAAATACATTTTTAATAACTTTACTGGCAACCGTCTGCTGCGTGGGGCTCTTACTCTCCTGCACTTCCCAGGAGAAGCAGAAGTATGCGGCCTTGCTTGCTCACGCCGACTCCCTCAACAAAATCGGTCAGGAGCTGCCTTCCGACACGCTTATGCAAGAGGTCGCCGACTACTATGAGCATCATGGCACAACCCATGAGCGCCTGCTTTCGCAATACCTCCTCGGGCTGACCTATCACGACATGGGCGAAGCTCCGATGGCACTATCGTGCTACCAACGGGCAGTTGAGCAGGTGGATATCAACCGCAACGACTACGACCTGCGCACACTCTGTGCCGTCTATGGACAGATGGCAGACCTCTATGACGCACAAACGCTGCCCAATGAGGAGATGAACGCCCTTCAACGATGCGAACAGATTGCATGGAAAAATCGCGACACACTCTGGGCACTGAAAGCCTACGAGTTCCGCATACGCCCCTACGACCTCAGAAACGATACGGACAGCATTCTTTATCAAGCAAAAAACGCCTATCAGCTCTACCGAAAATATGGATACAACCGCGAGGCGGCATCCGTGCTATACATGAACATCTGCATCTGCATCAACCGACAGCAGTACCAACAGGCGACGGAATACATGAAGATATACAAGCGGGAGTCAGGACTTTACGACCCGAAGGGCAACATCATGCCGGGCATGGAAATCAGATACTACGACGATGGACGCTATCAACTGGGAATCGGCAACCCCGACTCCGCCCTGTACTACTTCCGCCGGTTGCTTGACTATGGGTATGACGAGGCTGCCTACAAAGGAATGCTGGATGTCTATACGCAGAAGAACATCCCCGACTCCATCGCCAAGTATGCCCGTCTCTTTACCCGTGCCAACGACGACTCCTACCTGGAGAACAGCATGGAGCTTGTTCAGCAACAGACCTCCCTCTACAACTATGAGCGCAACAAGCGGATTGCTGAACAAAAGGAGCAGGAACTCCTGCAGACGCAGCGCTATGTGGAACTATTGCTGGCACTCATCCTTCTGGCAACACTCCTTATCTATATACTGCTAAGACGAACCCTGAAGAGGCGCAAAATGGTGAGGATGCAACAGGAAGAACTCAATGACAAGGAATCCGAACTGGATGCCGCCAAGGGCGAGCTGGACCTGCTGTACCGACTGAAACACCAGTTGGAAGCGTACAACACCAGCCTCTGCAGCGAGGTTTCCCACCTGAGTGAGATGATTGACAAGAAAGAGGTGGAAAAGAAGAAGCTATTGGGCAGAGTCTCCTATCTACAGGCCAGACTGGACCCAGGCACCTTGATTGCAGAGAAGCACGACGCTCCCATCGTTGCCAAATTCCGCAAGTATGCCATGCAGATCAAGGAAAGACCCTCGGAAGAAGAGTGGGAAGAGCTGGTGGGCTATGTCGATCATGCCATCCCCGACTTCCATGCCGTACTCTCCAGCAACGGTGAACTGGCAACCTACCATTACCGCCTGTGTTGCCTACTCCGCCTCGGCTTTGACAATGCCGACATCAAGATATTGATTCCCGACCATCTCTCCAATATCACAATGACCTACAAGAACCTGCACAAGAAGATTCTCCAGACCTCGGGCTCCGCACTCGAGTTCAAGGACTTCATCATGCACATCGGAGGAAAACTTTCGTAAAACCTAAACAAAATACTAATGAATACAAGAAAGCTACTGAGCATGTTGCTCATTGTCATTGCGGGAACCTGCCTGCCAACAAACTCCCTGTTGGCAGAGGTCGCCCTTTCGCAAGACTTGTTAGTACGCCCGTGTCCCAATATCTACGACTACCCCACTACCTTCCAAACCAATCATGGGCTCTATATCTGCAACGTCGCCACAGGCAAGTTCATCTCAATGGGAGAAGCCTGGAGCATACAGTCGTGCGTAGTCAACTTCAACGAGGACGCAAGCGGCAACCACCCGTTCACCTATTACATCAAGAACGACCCGCAAGAGGGCACTACCCTCCCCGAGGGAACCTATTATCTATGGTCGCCCGATGCCCATAGCAAAGGGTGGTTATGCCGCATTAACAACGATTCCAAAGCTGGCAACACCTGCACTTGTTTCTCTGATGGCACGGCAAGTCACTTCAAAACATTGAGAGTGGCTTGGGAGATAGAGCCTAAAGACGCTACTAAACACACCTATTATATAAAGGTACCCACGAGTGACCCCAACGGGCACTATATCCAAGGTTGTGCCTTGGGCGTAGATCCTTCGCACTACAGCAATGTCGCCAATCCCACCTACGCACTTTACTGGGATATTCCCGAGGCGAATGCAGGATGTGAGTGGATCTTCTATGATGCAGATGCCTACAACAATGCCTACGAAATATACATCTCATGCGCTCCTGCCCTACTTGAAATGATAAAGATTGCCATCCTAAACGAGGTGGACGATTCACTCATAGCTACAGCCATCGCCATTTATAACAACCCCGATGCCACGAAGGAGGAGTTTCTTACGCAACAGAAAATCTTGGAGGAAGCATTGCTTCGTTGTTCATCTGTCTCTCCTTCGGTTGACGTGACCGACCTGTTCATCGTCAATCCCAATCCTTATGCAAATATTGATGGATGGGAGGCACCCAAAGGACAACCGAATGCTTTCGACCCTGTCAACCGCTGTGCCGAGTTCTGGAACCTCTCTGGCTATTCGCTGCAACAGACCATACACAACCTGCCCAAAGGACTCTATGAACTTGAGGTGCAAGCATTCACACGTATCTACATGCACGCCACGCTCTCCGTGGGCGATTATTCGATGGAGATAGCCACTGTAGAAAGCAGCATCATCAATAACCGCAAACAATCTGGACAATGGTTCGACGAGGGAAACGGCCTCAACAAGCTGCTCTTTGTGCAGGAGACTGATAGTGCCGATATAACCATCTCGCTGAAGACTGATAGCACAATCGGCGACCACTGGATGGTGTGGCGCAGTTTCCGCCTGTTTTACTTAGGCAGGGATATTGAAATGAGTTATAAACCTTACTTGCGCAACTGTCTTCCCGATAACTGGTGTGAACAGTTGGCCGACACCGTTTTCACACCAAGCTATCTTGAGGCAGTAGAGCAGGAACTGGCCGACGTTGACAGCATCACCACCATCGAAGAAGCCGTCAATGCCATCAAAGAGCTTCGACCATTAGCAGCCTTGAATGCGCTCTGGGAAAACGTGAAGGCATGGAACGACTTCGCTGTATGGTATGAGGAATTGTGCAAGGTGGTTAGAAAGGGTTCTGAATACGAAGCCCCCCTTATCAATTTCTACGATGATAAATATCCATCTGTAATCATGCTCATTGATAGCATGGAACAGAAAGGAGACATGTGGATGCAGTGGTACAAGGAGAAGCATATCATGGAAAACGTGCTGACGGAGGAGCTGGAAGACTTCATCGCGGAATCCCGGATGCTATTATATAACGCATTGTGGGAAATCTATCCACCTTCTTGGCCAACTGAAGAATACGGAGACATCACTACACAGTTCGTGGCAAACCCGTCTCTCTCATATGTCAACGGAGAACTTTGGGGATGGACTGTGGACACCGGTCTGAACGAAATGGGAATACAGAACAAAGCACCAGTCAAGGGAGCAGATATCGACTATATGCTGGAGGCCCGAGGCTACGACTTCGACATGTATCAAGACATCGTCCTGCCAGGCGATGGTGAATATCAAATCATATTGAAAGGACTCTACCTTACATGCAGCAATGCCGCAATAGGGGCTGCCAACAATCCGTGGACGGTGTGGAATGCCGCACAGGGAACCAACACGGGTGCCAACCAGGTATGCGCATTCTTGTATGTGGATGACCAGCAAGTTCCCCTTGCCAATGCCTGCATACGTACCTATTCGCCCAACGAAATTGAAGGGATGTACGAAGATGTCAAGCACTATTTCCCTCTGTCATTACAAGACTATCTCCATCACTACCAGCTGGTGGAAGGCGACGTAGCGACTGGCCGTTACATCCCAACTAGTATTTACTCTGCCTATTCAGTTTTTGACAATAGCATGTATAGAGAGAACTATGTGATCAGAATTAAATTCTTTGGGCAGGAAAAACAAGACGTACGAATTGGCGTGAAGGGAGTCAACATGGGCATTCCCACCAACGACATCGGTTACGCCGTCTTCGGCCACATGACCCTCACCCGCAGCCCCATAGACCCCACAGGAATAGCTGAGCCTGTAGATTTCAATAAAAGCACCCAACGGCAAAGCTCCAACATCTACGACCTCTCAGGCAGAAGAGCGGACGGGAAAAAGCCCGGCGTGTATATCAAGAATGGGAAATTGATTCTGGTGAAATAGGAGCCCCCTCCAACTCCCCCAAGGGGGGGGGAGTTGACGGCTTGCGGTTGATGGTTTACTTTCGAAAGTAAACCCCATTCATTCATAAGACAAAGTTATAACAACCGTATTTAACAATGATCGTTAACTAAGTCAACACTACTTACAAATAAGACTAAAAAGTAGGCAACCAAAAGCGTTAAACAGCGGCCCTGTCACCGCCAAAAATAAGCTTTCAGATCGTTCCAGCTTAGTTGGAACGTCATTCCAGCTTAGCTGGAACGGTATTCCGACATAGCTGGAACGATCCCAACCCTAAGAAATGCAGGGGACAGAAGCCTCTGATGGCACGAAAAAAAGACGATTCCCACGAGGGGAACCGTCTTTTATCGTTTCTGTACTTGTATTGCTACTTAAAGGCTGATAGCCTCGTTGGGGCAAACACCAGCGCAAGTTCCGCACTCTGTGCAGAGATCGGGATCAATTGAATACTTCTCATCGCCCTCAGAGATAGCCTCAACGGGGCACTCGCTGATACATGTACCGCAGCAGATGCAGTCGTCACTAATTACGTAAGCCATAATAAATGTTGTTTTATTGTTAATAATATATTTCTTTCGTGTAAGCCTTGATACCTACTTTTATGTTTTGCAAAGATACAAAGTTTCTTGAAAATACCTACAAATGATGAGAAGTTTTTTTATTATTTATACAAAGTCTTGATAAAAAGCCATACAATAAGGCCCAATATTTCCCGTTTATATATAAGAATGAAGAGAATAGCTTATATCATCATACTGCTTCTGACACTCATCGGCAACAGCGTGAGTGCGCAGCAGCGCAAAGTGCAGAACCGTCCGTACACCGACCTGCGGCCCTTTCACCTCGGAATACTTGTGGGTACCCACCTGCAGGATTTGGAGTTCATGAATGCCGGCCCGCAAATTATCACGTCGGAAGACGGTTCGACCATCGAGAGCATTGTCACCGTAGATCAGGACCGTTGGGATCCGGGCTTTCAGGTGGGTGTGCTGGGTGAGCTCCGTCTGCACGAGAACTTCCAGTTCCGCATAGCACCCGCCATGTATTTCGGCACCCGCCACATGACATTCCGCAACCACACGCCCGACCTCGCAACGAATCCCACCATCGAGGAATATCAGGAGATGAAGACCGCCTACATATCCTGCGCCCTTGACCTGATCTTTGCTGCGCCACGCTTCAACAACCACCGTCCCTACATGATGGCGGGCATCAATCCCGTCATCAACCTCTCGGCAAAAGACAATGACTACATCAAGCTGAAGCGTTTCGACACGTTCTTAGAGCTTGGACTGGGCTGCGACTTCTACCTCCCCTTTTTCAAGGCTCGTCCTGAACTGAAGTTCATGTACGGGCTGAGCAACTGTCTCGACACGGGACATGCCGACCAGGTTCGCGACCGCTACATGAAGCGCTTCGCCAAGTCGGTCAACGAAGCCCACTCAAAAATGATCGTCCTTACTCTTTACTTTGAGTAAGGACGATTATTTTAGAATCTGTCATCTTGCTATTTGGTGAGCTTCAGCTTCATCTTGCCGATGAAGATGCCGTGCTTGCCGTTCTGGTCAACGGCAACGGGATTGCCGTCGAGGTCTTTGACGTACTCAAGTTGCTTGAGATAAGTATGTGAGTGTCCGCCGAGGACTAAGTCCAGGCCGCGTGTCTGGGCAATGATTTCGCCATCGGTGATGGTGTTCTTCCCCTCCCACCCCATGTGGGAGATGCAGATGACGAGGTCGCACTTCTTTTTGTTGCGCAGCAGGTCAACCATTTCATTCGCCACCTGCACGGGGTCGAGATAGCGCACGCCCACGCAGTTTTGCGCAGAGACAAGTCCCTCCATCGCGGGGTCAAGGGCGAACAGACCAATCTTCACTCCTTTGCGTCGCAGAATGGTGTAGCGTTTCACGGTGCCTTCCACGGGTGTGCCCGTGAAGTCGTAGTTGCTACAGATAATTGGGAAGTTGGCCATGCGGAACAGGCGTGCCATGTTCTCCAGTCCGAAGTCGAACTCGTGGTTGCCGATGGTGGAGGCGTCAATGCCCATCTGGTTCATCAGTCCCACCTCCACGTCGCCCTTGAAGAGCGTGTAGTAAGGTGAGCCTTGCGAGAAATCGCCGCTGTCGATATACAGCAGGTCAGGATCTTTCTGCCGTTCCTCCTTGAGCATGGTCAGGCGGCGGATGAAACCGCCACGACCAGCGAGCATGGTGTCAGCGAGATGCTCGGACAGCGGATAGATGCAGCTGTGCGTATCGTTGGTGTGTAGGATGGTGAGTTCCTTGGCGGTTTGTGCAGGAAGAAGGTTGCAACAGCCAAGCACTAATGTTATGATAACGATGGTCTTTTTCATATTCGTAAATGAGAAATGAGAAATAAGAAATGAGAAATGAGGAGAGAGGAATGCCAAGGGTAATCAAAACTATTCACTCTTCACTACTCACTATTCAATCTTCACTCTGCCCTCGATAGCGGCATCAACGGCCTTGCCCTGCGCCATCTGCTCACGCAGGTAGTTCATGATGATGAAGCGTACATTGTTCTCCTCGGTTTGTGGTGAGAGCACGTTGGAACCGGATTTGAAAGCAGTCATCCCATCGTTGCCCTGCGCCAGATAGTCGAGGGTGGCCACGCGGTAGTCGCCATTGGGGTCTATTTCCTTCCCGTTGATGGTAGCCTGAAGCAGTTCTCCCTTGTCGTTTGCGACAATGCGGACGCTATGGCTCACGCCCTCGCCTCCTCTTTTCATGATTTGCGCCAAGAGCTCCTTCAGCTGTGTTCCCTTGAGTGTGAGGAAGCAGATTTTGTTTTCAAACGGAGCCACATCAACCACTTCGCCTACCGTGATGTCGCCCTCCGCCAAGGCAGCACGTATGCCCCCCATGTTGTAGATGGCGAGGTCAGGCTGTTCGTTGAAGGCCTTTCCACCCCAAACGAGGATGTCGGTCAACAAATTGGAGAGCGGGCTTTCAGGACGGTCTGCTTCCAGATAGCGAGCGGCACGTCCTACCACGGGACTCATGATGCTATCTACCTGGTGTTTATAGGGTTCCATGAACTTGGTGGCGCGGGCATCGGGCGCAGCGTCATAACGGTTATCTACCAGGATGCGGGTGCGCTCAACGCTGGCAAGCTGGTAGTTATGGGTGCAGGATGCGAAGCTGAGGGTGGTCAGCGCGAGTCCCACAAAGATGCATTTGCGTAGTTTCATAACAAACTCTCTTGGTTTTACATCCGCAAAGTTAACAAATTACCCTCAAAAAACAACTAAAAAGAACAAAAAACGTTTGCCTGTGAGCACATTTTCTAATAATATTTGGTCAATCCAAAAAAACTTCGTACCTTTGCGCCCGCTTTTCGGCGTAACCGATGGAGGGAAGAAGAGTTGCCCGCTATGTTGCGTTGGAACGACAAACAACAATTAATTAACAATAAGAAATGGATTTAATTAAAGTTGCTGAAGAAGCATTTGCAACCGGCAAAGTGTTTCCCGCATTCAAGGCTGGTGACACCATTACTGTCGCTTACAAAATTGTCGAGGGTTCAAAGGAGCGTATCCAGCTCTACCGTGGTGTGGTAATCCGCATCTCAGGTGAGGGTCAGAAGAAGCGCTTCACAGTTCGCAAGATGTCTGGTACCGTTGGTGTAGAGCGTATCTTCCCCATCGAGTCGCCCAGCATCGAGAGCATCGAAGTGAACAAGCGTGGTAAGGTACGTCGCGCCAAGCTGTACTATCTGCGCAACCTCACGGGTAAGAAGGCTCGCATTAAGGAGAAGCGTACCGCTGTTCTTCCCGAATAAAGCAGGTTTTTATCCAAGAAACATGAGGCTCAGTTCCAACGCGGAACTGAGCCTCTTTGTTTTTATTTCACGATGACCTTCCGGCCACGTTGCACGTTCATGCCTCGCTGTGGTGTATCGATGCGCTGCCCATTCAGGTTGTACCAAGCACCCTTTGAGCCGAGTGCCGCCTTCCCTGTCCGGCTGCCGTTGTCCAGGCTCACGCCTTTCACCGCCGTGATGCCTGTCGGTGTGATGCGATAGAATCCGCAGCCATGCTGTGGAATCATGGGCTGGAACTGTGAGCCATAGAAGCGTCCTGCCACCTCGTTATTCCAGATGTCGTACACCTCGCACTCGGCATCGGCATCGAAGCCCAATGACACCAGGTCGAGCGGGATGGCAATCTCATTGCTACCCTTCGGGTCGGAGGTATAGACCAGGAACTCCATTGTCACTCCCTTGGGAGCCGACTTCACCCCCTCGTCGTAGCCCACCATGGAGCGGAAGCGCACGTAACGGTGACCTTCGGGCAGGGTGTAGGTGATGACCGAGTTGGAATTGGTACCGATGCCATCGGCATAGGTCTGACCGCCCACCACCAAGGGACCGTTGTCCACGTTCTTTCCATAGATGGAGAGGTTCTTCCAGTCGGTTACCGAGCTGTCATACTGGATGGTGGTCAAGGGTGTCTCGTTGCCCTCGGCATCGATGAGCACGGGATTTATCCAGTCGGCATGGTCGTAGTCGAAGCCGTCGCCGGCATTGGTCACGACGAGATACAGTTTCTCGGCTCCGGTGATGTCGGCCTCAACGGTTGTTCCCTCAGCCTGATAGGTGCGGCTGACGAGTCCGCTGTTGGCCAAGGCAAACGAAGGATTGCAGACATCGCGCTTGGTGGGGTCGGCGGCAAACACCAGGAATTTCATCGAGCTGGTAGCTCCACTCTGCAGGCGTCCTGTGTCGTCAATGCCGCAGAAGCCGGTAAACTTCTTAGCTCCAGCAGGCAGACGGTACAGCACCATCGCGTTGGCACTGCATGCGAAACCACGGTCGTACTCCACCCCGTTCACCTTCAGCTTGCCGTTGTTGTTGATATTGCGGTTATAGCGGATGTACTTGAAGTAGGCACCACTATAGTCTTCCCTGATCATGTCTTTCTGTTCGAGGGGATAGGAAGTTCCGTCTTCCAGTATCGCCACGGGATTGATCCAGTCGCCGTGGTCGTAGTTCCAGTTATCGCCGGCATCGTCAACCACCAGTGCCAACACCTTTGAGCCTTCGGGGATGTCGCACTCCACCTCCTGTCCATATCCGTCGGTGAGCAGGGAGATGGTCTCGGTAGAAAAGAGTGCTTCGTTGTAGCGAATCCACTGGTCGCTGCCGCCAAGGTTGAACAGGCCGGCATAGGTGGAGGACTGATTGGAGAGCGCGGGATGTGCAAGGTCGGCAGCCCATACCACACGTATTCCGTCATCGGAAACCAGACGGTTGTTCTCCGACAGCTGATCGACGGCAATCATCTCCTCATTGGAGATGAGATGGTTTGTCCACTCATCGTTATAGGTGAAGTCGCCCGCAAAGAAGAGCGGCGACTTGAACAGACTCCACAGGGTCATCATCGTCTGCTGCTCGTTGTGGGTGAGGTTGGTCCATCGCTTGTCGGAATTGGTCAGGCGGATCTGTCCCAAGGGCAGCATGTCGCAGTCGGGATAGTTGCCCGGCTTGCGATACTGGTTCCAGCTCTTGGCAAGGGTGAACACCTTGGAGATGTCGCTCCAGTTGTCCCATAGGTCATCCATCATGCGCCACATATTGGCATTCTTCTGACAGCTCTCCCACTTCTCCAGTGCCGTTGCACCCGGGCTCATGCTGAACACGATGTCGCGCCCGCACTGGTCGATGGCATGGCGGATGAGCCCTATCTCGCCGTCGTGGTAGGGACGGCTCAGGTCATCGACCTTCAGGAAGTCCACGCCCCACGATGCATAGAGGTTCAACAGCGAGTTGTAATACTCCTGTGCGCCGGGCTTGGTGCAGTCAACCGTGTAGTTGTCCTTCAGCCATGTGCAGATGCTGTCGGTGTTGTATATCTGATCGCAGGTGTAGTCAGTACCCAGAATGGGACACTTCTGCTGAACGGCCTTCATCGGCACTCCACGCATGATGTGGATGCCGAACTTGAATCCCATCTTGTGCAGCGAGTCGGCCAGGGCCTTGAAGCCCACCCCATCCTTGGCAGAGGGGAAGCGGGTCACATTGGGCATGTAGCGTCCATATTTGTCCATGGTGTAGGCAGCGGAGGTGTTGTACCAGAAACCAGTATCGTTGGTGTACCAGCGGATATCGACAATCACGTAGTTCCACCCCAGCTCCAGGAGTCCGTTGTCCTTCATGTAGTTGGCGTTGGCATAGACCTGTTGCTCTTTCACACTCGGACCGTAGCAGTCCCACGAGTTCCAACCCATCGGCGGTGTGGGTGCCCAGTCCTGAAAGCGCACGTCGTAGGCCACCTCGCCCGGGTCTTCCACGAAGGCGACGTCATAGATGTCGGCCCCGGCAGCGGAGGCGGCAGTCAGTCCGAAGATGGTTTGTCCCATGGTGATGTTGGGACGGTCGCCAGAGAAGTTCTCATAGAGTCCGCTTCGTGTCATGTCCCATGCCAGCACCTGGTAGGTCTGTCCGCGTTGTGTCACCTCCTTGGTCAGCGTGGGTGCCACCTGTGTACCGTGGTTGGAGCCATTGAGCCACCAAAGATAGGCGGAACCTGCATTCATGCGCAGGTTCCGCCCTTTGATGACCATATACTTCTGCGACGCGCCGATGGTGTAGTCGCAGTTGTTGTAGTCGAGTTGCAGACAGACGTTGTTGGTTCCCGTCTGTGCCACATGGATGATATTCCGCTCTGTGTCGTAGCTGATCTTGCTCTGAACGACACGGTTCGCATCGCCGGTCTTCCAATCGGTTGACACAAACTGATAGGCATTGGCAGAAGGGTTGTAGCCGCGCATCAGTCGCAGGAAGTAGAGTCCCGGGCAGATGGTTCCGGCATTGGCAGCGAGTCTGACAACAAACTGCGCCTTCCCCTTCCCTTCGGTATCGACGGCAAGTGCGGCAGGGATAGGAATCTCTACGTTATAGAAGCCGTTGACATCGGCACCCTTCACCGTGGAAGGAATGGTGATGTCGGCAATCTTCTCTCCATCAACCAGCAGCGAAGCCTTGCGCCCCTTGTCGGCTGTGGTGAAGCGCAACATCACGGAGAGGCTGTCCTTCACGCGCGTATTATTGTATAAGGTGTACTGGATATGTCCGTTGACCTTGGCATCGCGATAGCTCTCTGTCTGATAGGTTCCCGTTGAAGAGTCGGAAGAATAGTTGTACTCGTGACCGGCCTCGCTCTGCTGCTCACCAGGAGCCACAAAGTCGAGGGTGCGCACGGCCAGCGACTCGTTCTCTGCTTCCTTCTTCGCCATATCGCTATTGGCGAAGTTCTCGGCGGTCTGCTGGTACCAATAGCACATGTAGCGACTGTGGTGGATGTCGTAGAACGGGCGCAGCAAGAGCTTGTTCCACTGATAGGTCTGCACATCGGGACGGCTGGCATCGAGTACGAATGTCAGCTTCGAGAGGTCTTTCACCTGAATCTTCGACAACACGTCGGCCCTGTCACCAATCAGCAGCGGGGCCTGCATCAGGTTCTTCGCCGTGGCGCGGCTACCTGGTGCATGGTCCATGCGTCCCTCGCCGGCATACTCGTTCTGCAAGGCTTCATAGGCGAGGCCCGTTGCCTCGGCATCCTCGGCAGAGGAGGCTGTGGTCTGAGCGCCTAACAGCATCGGTCCATATTCAAAGGCGATATAGTCGGTATAGTTGGGACAGTCGGCTGTGCGCAGCGTCATGGGCAGGCTGACAACAATGACATCGCCCTCGCTCCACGTGCGGCTCAGCACGGCATAGCTGGCCTTGCCCTGCTCTACGGAGAGTGTCTGCGGTTCCCCGTTCACGGTGATGGCATAGCCATCGGTAGTCCACCACGGATGGCGGATGGCAATGTTGTAGTTGCCCCCCTTGCCTACGGTCAGCTTGGTCTGCTGTTCGTAGGGGTACTGCGTCTCCTGAGTGATGATGAAGTCATCGCTTACCAGACGTGAGGCGGTGAACAGGTTCACATAGAGCGTGTTGGTACCATCGTGGGTATAGATGAAATGCCCATACTTGGAATGGTTCTCCATGCCTGTTCCCACACAGCACCACATGCCCTGGTTCACCTGCGAGTAGATGCGGTAGCCCTGCGGACGGAGAGTAGTGAAATAGACGTAGCCGCCCGTGGTGGGGTCTTGTGTGGAGAGGATGTGGTTCCACATGGTGTATTCGTAGAAGTCGGCATACTTGGCATCGTGTGTCTTGTCGGCCAACATCTCCGAGAGCTTCAGCATGTTATTGGAGTTGCAGCTCTCCGGTCCGTCCAACTGGTCTATATAGCGGTTGGAGTTGCTCCGTGCCAGGAAGTGCTCATTGACCGAGTTGCCACCAATACAGACGGTTCGGTTTTCTGCCACATCTTGCCAGAAATTGCGGGCGGCAGTAGCATAGTTGGTAGCAGCGGCATCCTGCTCGCTGACTCGCTCAAAGCCAATGTACTTCGGAACCTGCGTGTTGGCATGTTTGCCGTCGAGGAATGTGGTATTCAATGTCTGCATGCCGTTGAGCATCGTCTTGTGAGAGAACTTCTTGGCCGCCGTGAGATACTTCTCGTCGCCAAAAAGCTGGTAGGCATCGAGCAAGCTCTCGTTCATGCCGCCATGCTCCACGTTGAGCAGGGTCTCCATATTGGCCGCAGACACTTTGTTCACGACATTCACACTCCAGTCGGCCAACTTGCGGAAAAGTTCCTTCGCCACATCGCTCTTACCATAGAGATAGGCATCACGCAGGCCCGCCAGTATCTTGTGCTGACAATAGAAAGGCACCCATCCACCCTTATTGGTATAGGCTGTGATGGTACCATTGTAGAGCACGGTCCACACGTCGTTGATGGGTTGGCCGCCAATGAAACCGTAGAGTCCCTGGGTGTTGGTGTCGTAGGCATCCTGACAGTCTTTCATCACCCCGATCATATAGCCCATGCGCTCCTTCATCTGCGCCTTCACCGCGGGGTCGTCGTTGGCAGCGTATGCCAAGGCAAGTGCCGAGAGGTAATGGCCTCCCACATGTCCGTCGAGGTTGAAGCTGTTGTCACCCCAGTTGGTGAACGAGGGGTGCAACGAGGTCCAATGATAATACTTGTCATTGGTATCGGTAGTGGCCGAAAGGCCTGCCTGTCGCACATAGGGTGTGAGCAGACGGTCCACATCATACTGCAGCAGCACTTGGTTGTTCAGCAGCATCGCCTTTCGGAAAGGCCCGTCGAGCAGCGTCACCTCGCCCAACTCAAAGTGGTTGGGGTAAAGTTCAGACTGAGCAGTTGTGGATAACGGAAGAAACGACATGACCATGCCGATTCCCCATGATAGTAGCTTAGTTTTCTTCATATCTTCATTAAGTTTGTTGATGTCTTTAAGAGGAGTCCGTAGTTAGACCCGACAAAAATACGAAAAAAAAACGATACGCCCAAGGATTCAACAGATTAATATACTCACTCACCTGTTGGAAGTTGATTTGACGAATATAACTTTCGGGCGTAATTATTTGCCAATTTACAAATAAAATGTGTATTTTTGCAGATGGTTCGAGGGAAAACCTATCAACCGCATTTACAATGAACTCTTTGGCTACGCGACATAGCCGCTATGCCGAATATTAAACTATTAACTAACGATTCTTATGATCTATCGCGGAAAAATTGTCGATGTGCTTCAGCAGCGCATATACGACGGGGAAATCATGGTGAGCGACGGTATCATCAAGCAGGTAAAGGAATGTCCGTTACCGTCAGGACAGGATTACCCCTACATCATGCCGGGCTTTATTGACAGTCATGTACATGTGGAGAGCAGTATGATGATGCCCGTGGAGTATGCCCGTGTGGCAGCAGAGCACGGCACTATCGGAGTTATTGCCGACCCGCACGAGATAGGTAATGTACTGGGCGTGGAGGGTGTGAACGTGATGATACGTTCCGGATGTCAGGCTCAGTTCAACTTCCTGTTTGGTGCTCCCAGTTGCGTGCCTGCCATCGGCGGCAACGTAGAGACAAGCGGTGCGACCATCGACAGTCAGGAGATTGCTGCCTTGATGCAGCGCGAGGACATCGGTTTCCTGGCCGAGATGATGAACTTCGTGGGTATCCTGCAGGGCGACAGCGAAGTGATGGCTAAGGTTGCCGCTGCCCAGAAGAATGGCAAACCCATCGACGGTCACGCCCCCGGTCTCACCTGGGAAGAGCGGGTGCGATATGCCAAAGCCGGCATTTCCACTGACCATGAATGTGCAACGCTCGATGAGGGGCGCAACTGCATCCGCGCCGGCATGAAGGTCATCATCCGTGAGGGCAGCGCCGCCAAGGACTATGCGGCCTTGCACATGCTCCTTGACGAGAGTCCCGATCAGGTGATGCTCTGTACCGATGACTACCATGCCGACGACCTTGTGCGGGGGCATATCAACGTGATTGTGAAGCGGGCGTTGCGCGACGGTCATGACCTGTGGAACGTTCTGCAAGCTGCTTGTGTCAATCCGCAGCATCACTATGGCGTGAACTGGGGACTGCTGCAAGAGGGTGACCCTGCCACATTTATCATAGTGAACAATCTTGGGCCACACCTGACGGTGCAGAATACAATCATCCGTGGCACCGAGGCCTACGGCTACGACCTGTCGTTCGGAAGTATCAGTGCCCGACGGCTGATTACCGCCGACTTGAGTGGTTATCCCAACAACTTCTGCGCCACGCCTATTTCTGTGGAAGACATACGACTTGACATCCATCGCGGTGATACCAAGCACATCATCCACGCCACCGACGGCAGCCTATACACCAACCACGAAGTGGAATATGTGACTGGCGACCCCATGAAGGATGCACGATACCCGTGGCACGAGGTGCAGAAGGTGGTGGTCTATAACCGTTACGACTCGTCGGCCCGCCCCGTCGTAGGGTTGGTACGTGGTTTCGGCATCCGTCACGGTGCCATCGCCTCGTCTGTGGCTCACGACTGTCATAATATCGTTGCTATCGGCTCCACTGACGAAGTAATCGTCCGCGCCATCAACCGTGTCATAGAGATGCGAGGAGGACAGGTAGCAATAGCTGACGAAGAGATGGTGGAAATGGCATTGCCCATCGCTGGACTCATGTCGCCGCTCGATGGACACGAGGTGGCCTATCGCTGCCGCTTGCTGAGTGATATGGTGGCATTGTCGGGATGCACCATGAAGGCACCCTTTATCACGATGGCATTCCTCTGCCTGCCCGTCATTCCTGAACTGAAAATCACCGACAAGCTCCTTTGGGACAGTAAGAATATGGAAGGAGTCAGCATATGAAACGTATCATCTTCACCATTGCCGCAATGATGGCAACAACGGTCATCATGGCTCAGCCTAAGCCGCTCTATCTCAACCCAGAGGCTCCCATCGAGGAGCGCGTTGAAGATGCGCTGGCACGAATGACGCTCCACGAGAAAATCAAGGTGCTTCACGCACAGTCCAAGTTCACCAGTGCCGGTGTGCCTCGTCTGGGCATACGCCAGCTCAACATGGATGACGGTCCGCACGGTGTGCGCGAAGAGCTCGAATGGAACTCATGGTCGGCAGCTCGTTGGACCAACGACTCCGTGGTAGCCTTCCCCTCGCTGACCTGTCTGGCTGCAACCTGGAACCGCGATCTGGCGCGTCGCTATGGCAACGCTATCAGCGAAGAGTTTGCCTTCAGGGGTAAGGATGTGCTGCTCGGACCTGGTGCCAACATCGCCCGCACACCGCTCAATGGACGCGCTTTCGAATACATGGGCGAAGACCCCTACCTCGCCGGCGAGATGGCTGTGAACTATATCCGCGCTGTCCAACAAAACGGCGTAGCGTGCTGTCTGAAACACTTCGTGCTCAACGACCAGGAGACCGACCGCTTCAGCGTGAACGTCAACGTCTCGGAGCGTGCGCTACATGAGATCTACCTCCGTCCTTTCGAGAAGGCTGTCAAGGAGGGCGGTGTGTGGAGCATCATGGGATCTTACAACCTGTGGCAGGGCATCCACTGTTGCCAAAACGACTCGCTGCTCAACGGCATCCTCAAGGGCGACTGGTCATGGGACGGAGCACTCGTCAGCGACTGGGGAGGCGTGACCGATACCTGGCAGGCAGCTACGGGCGGACTCGACATAGAGATGGGCACGGGCACCGACGGGAAGATCAAGGAATCGGAGTTCACCTACAACGACTACTATCTGGCGCGTCCCTTCGAACAGCTCATCGCCGAGGGACGGTTGCCCATAAGCCTGCTCGATGAGAAGGTGCGCCGTGTGCTGCGTCTTATCTTCCGCACCTCCATGAATGCGAAGAAGATTATTGGCAGCCAGTGCTCCGAGGCTCACTATGAGGCATGTCGGGAGATTGGCGAAGAAGGTATTGTGCTGCTGAAGAACGGTAGTCGGCTCCCAGCCTCCCGCAAGGGAGAGGGGCTGTTGCCTTTGACTCCGGAACAACTTCAGATGCTGCGCAAGTCATCCCCCCAAGGAGAGACAGCAGAGGGCCTTCGCATCCTCATCGTGGGTGAGAACGCCACACGCAGTCTCACACAGGGCGGCGGCTCTTCCGAGCTGAAAACCCTGCGCGACATCTCGCCGCTCGATGGTTTGTCGCAAGCCTTTACCGGTCATGACTTTATCCACCAATCCCCCATCGGAGAAGGGACTGGCGTGAGCATCAGCTACGCCCAAGGCTATGCTTCCGGTCGCGCACTCTATGACAAGGTAGATCCAGTATCGGAGGAGGAGAATACCCGTCTGCATGCCGAGGCTTTGGAACAGGCCCGTCATGCCGACCTCGTGATATTCATTGGCGGCATGAACAAAAACCATCGACAGGATTGCGAGAACGGTGATCGCGAGACTTTCAACCTACCCTTTGGACAGGATGAACTCATCACGGCACTGGCCGCCATCCAGCCGAACATCGTTGTTTGCACCTTCGGCGGCAATGCCTACGCCATGCCCTGGTTAGACAAGGTGGCTGCCCTCGTCCACTGCTGGTATCTCGGTTCCGAGTCGGGAACGGCTCTTGCCAACGTTCTCACGGGTAGGGTCAACCCCAGCGGAAAGCTCCCCGTGACTTTCGCCCGCCGCCTCGACGACTACCCCTCCATGCAGTACGGCGCCGAGGGCTATCCTGGCGTGAACAAGCAGGTATGGTACAAAGAAGACATCTGGGTCGGCTACCGTTGGTTCGACACGCTGGCAGACAAGTTGAAAGCCAAGCAGACAGCATTCCCATTCGGCTTCGGTCTCTCCTACACCTCCTTCCGTTATGGCAAGCCCTCGCTCACGGCCACTGCCGACGGTTGGGACATCGCCGTTGACATCACCAATACCGGCAGCCGCGAAGGAAAGGAAACCGTACAGCTCTATGTCGGACGTAAGGACAAGAGCAGCGTGATTCGCCCCGTCAAGGAGTTGTGCGACTTTACAAAGGTTGTCCTTGCTCCTGGTGAAACCAAGACCGCCCACCTGCGCGTCCGCCACGACGACCTTCGCTATTGGAACGAGACGACACATGCTTGGCACATCGAGCCAGGCCAGTACGCCGCCTACGTTTGTGCCTCCGCTGCCGACGTAAGAGGGCAGGTGTCATTTGTCGAGAAGCAGAAATAAAAAGGTACAATCCTTTTGCATTTCATTCGTTTTTCGTAACTTTGGCTGCGCCGAACTTACTTAACACTCAGAAATGCAAAAGAAAAGCGAGCTTTTCTTTTGCATTTCATTCGTTTTTCGTAACTTTAGATAAGTTACTCCGTCTCGGCATTAAAAATAAATGAATTTATTTTGTACTGCTCTCGACTTTTCGTAACTTTGTAAGAATTTGCAGGATTTCTTTGTATAAAGGCAGTTTGGAGAATTGAGGAAAAACAGGGTTACGATTTGGAGACCGTACTCAATTCCACGTTCTGCTATAAATTGCATTCAATGAGCACCCGATGAAGAGCCACCAGCCGTTTTATGACTCACCATCGGGTGAAAAGATAATCATTTCTTTTGAATCCTCCAAACCTATATACATT
>JAFSWU010000278.1 GCA_017444365.1 Prevotella sp. | reverse complement strand
ATTAGATGAATCCACCATCTGGTTGCAAGTGAAACTTCAGCTGCGGAAGCTGGGGGATTCGAACCCCCGGTACGGTAACCCGCACGGCAGTTTAGCAAACTGCTGGTTTCAGCCACTCACCCAAACTTCCTTACCGGGACGGTTCTGAGCCTTGCCGAAGCATTATTGGTCTCAAATGCGGTGCAAAGGTACAACGTTTTTTCGTAACCTCCAAATTTTTCATCAATTATTTTCAAAAAAATTGCAAATACGCCTCTTTTCGTTTTTTTTCCTTACCTTTGCGGAGGTAATGGCTTACGGCTTACGGCTTACGGCTTACAGTTTACGAGTTTACGGTAAAAAAAATTAAACAGATAGCAACTACTATTTGCCTGATGCTGCTCTATACGGGCACATGCATGGAGCAATTCAATGAGGAAGAAATCAAGCGGAACGAGAGGAGTCCGTTATCCTGTACGAGTATCGTGGTGGGCAAACAGGCCTCACAAGACGGGTCGGTCATGACATCCCACACCTGCGACTCTTGGTATCGCACATGGATGCAGATGGTTCCAGCACGCGACTATGAGCGCGACACCATCACCGCCATCTATGACGGACGCATGCACACGCAATCGGCCCAGGACAGTACCAAGATGTACCGCAAGGGCGTGATTCCACAGGTTCGCCACACGTTCCGCTATCTCGACACCGCCTATCCCTGCATGAACGAGAAGCAACTCGCTATGGGCGAAACGACGATTTCCGGACGAGACACGCTGATGAACAAGAAAGGCATGTTCATGATTGAAGAGCTGGAGCGTATCGCGCTGGAACGATGCTCTACGGCACGCCAGGCCATTCGGCTCATGGGAGACCTGGTGAGGCAATACGGCTATGGCGACAGCGGAGAATGTCTGACCATTGCCGACAAAAGCGAAGCCTGGATCTTCGAGATTTTCGGAGAAGGCCCCAAAAAGATCGGGGGCGTATGGGCTGCCGTGAGAATCCCTGATGACGAAATCGCCGTGTCGGCCAACATCTCGCGTATCTCCACACTCGACCTGGCCGACAAAGACCACTATATGGCATCGGACAATGTATATGATGTGGCCAAAAGGCTCAAGCTGTGGGACAGAAAGGAAGAATTCTGCTTCTGGAAGGCGTATAGCGGCGGCAACTATTTTGGGGAGAAGAAGAACTATAGCGTGCGCGAACATTTTATTATGAACTCGCTGGCACCGTCGCTTTGCCTGAGCGACACCGTTGAGAACCTGCCCCTGAGCGTCAAACCCGACAAGCCCGTAAGCGCAGAGACAATCATGCGACTGCTCGCCAGCTATTATGAAGGTACTGACAAGAATCTGAGCGGCAGACACATGATTCCCAATCCCAAACGCAAGGACAAGGACGGCAACCTGAAGGAGAATGAGCCCGACAGCATCGTCTCGCCATTTTCCAACCCCTGGATGCGACCTGATGAAATCAACATGTACTATGCGATGGGCGACTCAGCGATGAAAAACATTCGCACGGTGAGTGTTCCCTGGTGTGCCTACAGCACCGTCATTCAGCTGCGCTCATGGCTGCCCGACGAAGTGGGAGGAGTGGCTTGGATAGCACTTGACAATCCTGGAGAAAGTCCGCGCTTCCCCATCTTCTGCGGTGTCACAGAACTCCCCAAGATGCTACAGGTGTGCGGACAGCATGACCAACGCGACGATGCCGCCCTGTGGCACTATCGCAAGGCCAACCGGTTGGCAACACTCAGATGGGGCACCTATCGGAAAACGCTGGAGCCCCTGCGCGACTATTTCATGGAGAAAGGGGCGCGCGAACTCAAATTCGTTGAGGACACATGGAACGACCTGAACGCCCGTCAGCCAGAAGAAGCCCAGCGCATGCTGAACGGATACACGGCGGACTTCTTTGGGGCAACCATCACACGATGGGACGAACTGGCACGGGAGCTGTGGAGAAAGTCCTGGGCAGGTTGGTAGGAAAACGAAAAACGGAGGAGTCATCTCCCCCGTTTTCTCGTTTTAGAGCTCAGCTTTACCCTATTTGTTCCAAAGCCTGGCGGATGTCGTCGAGGATGTCCTCCACGTCTTCGATGCCCACGGATAGACGGATGAGGTCAGGGGCGATGCCTGCCTCGCGCAGCTGCTGGTCGGAGAGCTGGCGATGGGTGTGGCTGGCAGGATGGAGCACACAGGTGCGTGCATCGGCCACATGGGTGACGATGCTGATGAGACGGAGCGAATCCATGAATCGCACGGCCGTGTCGCGCGTACCCTTCAATCCGAATGCGATGACTCCGCAGGAGCCGTTGGGCAGGTATTTCTGGGCGAGCTGGTGGTGGGGATTGTCCTCAAGTCCGCTGTAGTTTACCCACGCCACGCGGCTGTCGGCATGCAGAAATTCTGCCACCCGCTGCGCGTTTTCGCAATGGCGCGGCATGCGGAGGTGGAGCGTCTCCAGGCCCAGGTTCAGGAGGAAGGCATTGTGGGGTGAAGGAATGCTGCCGAGGTCGCGCATGAGCTGTGCGACGAGCTTGGTCATATACGCCATCTTGCCGAAGGCCTTGGTATAGGTGAGCCCGTGATAGGACTCGTCGGGGGTGCAAAGTCCAGGGAAACGGCTGGCGTTGGCCTCCCAGTCGAAATGGCCGCTATCGACCACGCAGCCGCCCACCTGTGTGGCGTGTCCGTCCATATACTTCGTGGTGGAATGGGTCACGATGTCGGCTCCCCACTCGAAGGGTCGGCAGTTGACGGGTGTGGGGAAGGTGTTGTCAACCACGAGGGGCACCCCGTGGCGATGGGCTATGCGGGCGAACTTCTCAATGTCGAGCACCTTGCAGCCAGGGTTGGAGATGGTCTCTCCGAAGAGCAGCTTGGTGTTGGGACGGAAGGCAGCATCGATTTCCTCCTCAGGGGCATCGGGGTTGATGAAGGTACACTCGATGCCGAGCTTCTTCAGCGTCACGCCAAAGAGGTTGTAGGTGCCGCCATAGATCTCGTTGGAGGTGACAATGTGGTCGCCTGCCTCGCAGATGTTGAACACGGCATAGAAATTGGCAGCCTGTCCGCTGGAGGTGAGCACGGCTCCCACCCCACCCTCCAGGGCAGCAATCTTCGAGGCCACAGCGTCGTTGGTGGGGTTCTGCAGGCGCGTATAGAAGTAGCCTTCCTTCTTCAGGTCGAAGAGGTCGGCCATCTCCTCAGTGTTGTCATACTTGAACGTGGTGCTCTGCACGATGGGTACAATGCGCGACTCTCCGTTCTTGGGATTCCAGCCAGCCTGTACGCAGAGGGTGGCTGTCTTCAGGTTCTTTTTCATATATAAAAATGTGATTAATGTTTCTTACTTCTTTTTCAGCGCATACCTCACCAGCAGGAAGCTGATGGGGACAGCGATGGCATAGACGGGCAGCGGAGCCAGCTTGGGCGGCACACCCACCCAGCAGAAAAGGTTGAACAAGACTATGTAGGTGAAGTAGTTCACCCCGTGGCTTCCCATGAAGCGCACGAAATGAATCCACGTGGGGCGCACCCTGAAGGTGAACAGCGAGGACATGAAGAAGTTGCACACGAAACTGACGAAGTAGCCGATGGAATAGGCAATGTTCTTGTCCATGTGGGGCAGCAGCACATAGAAGATGGCATAGTGGATGACCATCGCCGTGGTTCCAACGATGCCAAACCTCATGAACTCCCGCAGGCGGGGTTCCCTCATCAGGCGTGTCAACAACTTCATTGGCTTCTTGCCGCTCTCGTTCATACTGTGCATTCGCCCTGCCGCTTCTTACTCTGCGCAGGCATCCAGCGCCTCCGTGATAGCTTCCTTGTCCATGTGCTGGCCGATGAAGACAAGCTTCTGCATGCGGTCGCCATACTGCTCATCCCAGTCGCGCAGCAGCCCTGGCTCGCGCTCCATGAGCTGGAGCAGCTCGTCGCGGTTCATCGTGGCATACCACTGGCCGGCATTGCGCATGGAAACCTGTCGGCCTGCCTGCTCGAAGACATAGCACGTGTCGGGCTCATCCTTGAACCAGCAGATGCCCTTCGCACGGATGACCCCCTTGGGCCAATGGCGTGCCACGAACTCATCGAAGCGCCCCAGGTTCATCGGGCCGCGACGATAGTACACAAACGTGCCGATGCCATACTCCTCTGCCTCGCCCTCATCGTGGTGATGATGATGATGGTGGTGGTGCTCATGCTCATGTTCATGTTCATGCTCATGTTCCTCTTCCTCCTCTTCCTCGTGGTGCGACTCAATCTCGTGAATCCAGGCTGCCGACGTAGCAACCTCGTCGAAGTCGAACTTGCCAGTATTGAGAAGACTTTCGAGCGGAACATCACAATAGTCGCACTCCATAATCTCGGCCTTGGGTTGGATGGTGCTGACAATCTGGCGAATGCGGCCAAGCTCTTCCTTCGTCACCTCCGATGCCTTGTTCAGCAGAATGATGTTGCAAAACTCTATCTGCTGGATCACCAGGTTCTCGATGTCTTCCTCGTCAATATCCTTGCGCAGCAGCAGGTCGCCACCCGCAAACTCGTCCTTCAGCCGGAGGGCATCCACAACGGTGACAATGCTGTCGAGCACAGGCACCCCGTCATAGACATACTGCAAGCCCATCGTGGGCATCGAGCAAATCGTCTGGGCAATGGGAGCAGGCTCGCAGATGCCGCTCGCCTCAATCACAATGTAGTCGAAACGCTGCTGGCGGATAATGTCGCGCAACTGCTCCACAAGATCCATCTTCAGCGTGCAACAGATGCAGCCGTTCTGAAGGGCCACGAGATTGTCATCCTTCTGACCAACGATGCCACCCTTCTCAATCAGTTCGGCATCAATGTTCACCTCGCCTATGTCGTTCACGATCACGGCAAACTTAATTCCCCGCCGGTTGTTCAGAATACGGTTCAGCAAAGTGGTTTTCCCGCTGCCCAGATAACCCGTGAGCAGCAAGACAGGAGTAGTCTTATTATTCATCTGAAAACACAATTATTCAAAAATTCCGTGCAAAGGTAAAAAGTATTTCATAAACAAACAAAGCAAAGCAAGACTTTTTCGGCTTATCGAGATAAAAAAATAGGAGAAAAATCTTGTGTGTCGAAATTATTCATTATATTTGCAGAAATTTTGAACATACAAGAGAATCACATCAGAACTATTATAACCTTTAAAATTATGAACGAAAACAAAATCATGAACCTGGCAGCCGACAACATCCGAATCCTGGCAGCCTCAATGGTAGAAAAAGCTAAATCAGGACACCCGGGCGGAGCAATGGGCGGCGCAGACTTCATCAACACCCTGTACAGCGAATTCCTCGTCTATGACCCCAAGAACCCAGCGTGGGCAGGACGCGACCGATTCTTCCTCGACCCAGGACACATGGCTCCCATGCTCTACTCACAGCTCGCACTCATCGGCAAATTCACACTCGAAGACCTGAAAAACCTGCGCCAATGGGGTTCCGTCACACCCGGTCACCCAGAGCGCGAGATTGAACGCGGCATCGAGAACACCAGCGGACCCCTCGGACAGGGACACACCTTTGCCGTAGGAGCTGCCATCGCTGCCAAATTCCTCGCAGCACGCACAGGAAGCCCCGCCTTCAAGAAAGAAATCGTATATGCATACATCAGCGACGGCGGCGTGCAGGAAGAAATCTCACAGGGCTCAGGACGCATCGCAGGAACATTGGGACTCGACAACCTCATCATGTTCTACGATGCCAACGACATCCAGCTCTCCACTGAGACACGCGAGGTGACCATCGAGGACACAGCCAAGAAATACGAGGCGTGGGGATGGTTCGTGCAGAAGATAAACGGTAACGACGTTGACGAAATACGCAACGCCATCCGCAAGGCACAGGACGAGACAGAGCGACCCTCGCTCATCATCGGACATTGCGTCATGGGAAAAGGTGCCCTCAAAGCCGACGGCTCCAGCTACGAGCGCAACTGCGCCACACACGGAGCACCCCTCGGAGGCGATGCATACACCAACACCGTAAAGAACCTCGGCGGTAACCCCGAAGAACCCTTCACCATCTTCCCCGAAGTGAAAGAACTCTACGCCAAGCGCGAGGCTGAACTCGCTGCCATCGTTGCCGACCGCGTAGCAGAAGAAGCTGAATGGGCAAAAGCAGAACCCGCTAAGGCTGCACAGCTCGAAGAATGGTTCAGCGGAAAAGCACCCAACATCGACTGGACAAAGGTACAGCAGAAGGCAGGAGCAGCCACACGCGGAGCATCGGCAACCGTGCTGAGCGTACTCGCAGAAGAGGTTCCCAACATGATCTGCGCATCGGCCGACCTCTCCAACTCCGACAAGACCGACGGCTTCCTCAAGAAAACACACGCGTTCACCAAGGGCGACTTCAGCGGAGCATTCTTCCAGGCTGGTGTGGCCGAGCTCACAATGGCTTGCTGCTGCATCGGAATGGCCCTGCACGGAGGCGTTATCCCCGCTT
>JAFSWU010000277.1 GCA_017444365.1 Prevotella sp. | reverse complement strand
GGTTATTTGGGAATAGTTTTGTACCTTTGCACCCAAGATGAGCGTTCTTTGGCTTAGTGAGAAATGAGTAGGAATATGTAAGTCCTCTCGTTTCTAAAGTGTTACCTATCTCTTTTCTATTCAAAGGTAACTCACTGATATTCAAATAGGAAATTGGAGTTCTACTATTTGCGGCACGTTCCAATCGTCGTATCTCCACTTCAGGCAGATAGTTCTTGGCGATCATCGCATCGCTCAGCAGCATACGTCCATCGGGAGCATTCTTCCATGTCTGCAATCCCATGTGGTCTTTCGTATGGTCTGCACGGGTGTAGATAATCTCTGGAGCCGTCTGCCCTGTGATAGCATAGTGGAATCGGTTCTGCACCATCTGGTAGAACTCGCGAGTGGTAGGTGACTTACGGTCGTAGTCGAAAGAGCATTCGGCATAGATGTCGGTTATCTGCTGCCAGATGCGCCGCTTGCTGGCACGGATGCTTCGCACCTTCTCCAACAGTTCGCGGAAGTAGTCCTTGCCAAACACCGCAGTTCCTTGCTTCAGTCGCTCCTCGTCAAGTACGAATCCTTTCTTGATGTACTCATTTAGAATCTTTGTTGCCCATTGACGAAATTTCGTGGCTCTTGCCGACGATACACGGTAGCCCACGGCAATAATGGCATCAAAGGAATAGAACTCAACCTGTTCAGGAACTGCCCCACGAAAACCGCGATTTACGACTATTTCCATTTTGGAAACAGTCGCATCTCTTTTGAGTTCACCCTCCTCAAAGATGTGATTTAGATGCTTGCTGATAGCTGGTATGCCCACGCCAAACAGTTGTGCCATCGCCTTCTGCGTAGCCCATATCGTCTCGTCCTTGATGACTACCTGTACCTTGCCTTCATCGTCAGGCAGTCGGTAGAGTATGAATTGTATTGAGTTGTTCATAATTCATCTCTTATGTGTAAAACGTCAAATGTTCGTCCATACCTTATTATATATAAACCTTCTATTGACAAATATAATTTGTGGTTCGATAATTGCGAGAAAAGAATCAAGTACCTGTCCCCATGATCCACCTGTTCCATCCAAACATGCTGTATCTTGAATATATATCATTTAGAATGCTATTGGCATCTTCTTTTTTAACAAGTGGAATGTCAGGTATCATCACATGTCCTTCATGAGTTACCCCTACGGAAAATCTAAATGTGGGACGCAAGAGGTAGCCCGCCTTCTCTAATTTTTCCAAATCATTCACGGCTTCTTGCTTTGCCGTCTCTGATAGGTTGTACATCTTTTGCATCCTCCCCTAAAATCTGATATAAGTAATCGTAATTCATCTTATTCATGAAAATAATCAAAAAAACATTTCTAAAATTGTTGGTTATATTCCGCGCTCGGACCAGTCGCCGCGGTCGAGGTTCTGATAACCGATGGCCTCTGCAATGTGCTGGCTCTGCACTTTCTATGAGCCTTCAAGGTCGGCAATGGTTCTTGCGACATTCAGGATGCGGCTGTAGGCACGGGCTGAGAGCTTCAGACGCTCCATAGCCATGCGGAGCATATCCAAGGAAGCGGCATCGGGCTCGGCGAACTCGTGGAGCATACGTTCACATCATCGCATTGCAGTGTACTCCCTTGAAAGGCTTGAAGCGTTCTTCTTAAAAGCACAGCATCATACACAGCAGCAACAGCATACTGATTCTATTATTTCGCGAACATCTGTTCTTCCTGTTAAAGGTAGTGCTTGTATCTGTCATCGGTAATTTTTTGCATGCAAAGATAGTGTTTTTCTCGGGTTTTATCATAAAAGTAAGTGTTTTTTTGATTATTTAGGAGATAATGACTACAATGGATAATCAGTAGGAATAGGGACCCGAGGCTATCACAGCGTCGAGTCCCCCTGCAAACTTGAGCTAACGCTCGAGTTTGCATGCGCTCGGCAAAGCTGATGCAAGCATCGCTCTGCCCTCGCTTCTTGCAAACTTCAAACTTTTTGAGTTTGGTTATCTTATGAATAGCAGCTCACGGTATTTCGGCAGTGGCCAGAGGGCATCATCGACGATGAGTTCCAGCTTGTCAATCTCATAGCGGATGGTGTCGAGTTTAGGCTCCACGCTGTCGTGGTAGGCGATGGCCTTCTCATGCTCATCAGTAATCTTGTTAGCCTTTTTACGGGCTTCGACGAGTTCCTCAACACCCTTCTCGATGGCAGAGGTACGCTCGGCAATCTCCTCGATGATCTTAAGGTTGCGGGCGTTTAGCTTTTCTGCCTTATCAACGGGGAACACAGTCGAAACGCTGTCCACGTTCTTCAGCAGGTCGCTCTGATAACGGGTGGCGACGGGGATGATATGGTTCATCGAGAGGTCGCCCAGCACGCGGGCCTCAATCTGAATTTTCTTCGTAAAGGTCTCCCACTTCACCTCGTTGCGGGCCTCGAGTTCCTTCTTCGTCATCACACCCAGACTCTCGAACATCTGGATGCTTTCCGGGTCAAGGTAACGCTCGAAGATCTTCGGACAGCTCTTCTCAACATCCAAGCCACGCTTCTCGGCCTCAACAACCCACTCGTCAGAGTAGCCGTTGCCGTCGAAACGGATGGGCTTACAGGTCTTGATATCCTCGCGCAGCACGTCGATGATGGCGTGGAAGGTGGCACTATGCTCTGTGCCAGCGAGTTTCTTCTCATACTCAG
>JAFSWU010000276.1 GCA_017444365.1 Prevotella sp. | reverse complement strand
TCATCATGTCGCCCACACGTGAACTGGCACAACAGATTGACCAGCAAGTGGAGGGCTTCGGCTATTATCTCGACGGTGTCTCTTCCGTAGCGGTGTATGGCGGCAATGACGGCATCCGTTTCGAGCAGGAAAGGAAAGGTCTTGAACTCGGCGCCGACATCATCATCGCGACACCAGGACGACTCATCAGTCACCTCAACGGCGGACACATCGACCTGAAGAAAGTGTCTTTCTTCATCCTTGACGAGGCTGACCGAATGCTCGATATGGGTTTCTACGACGACATCATGAAGATTGCCAGTTACTTGTCGGAAGACAGGCAAACCATCATGTTCTCCGCCACAATGCCTGACAACATCCAGAAACTGGCACAGAACATACTCCACAACCCTGTGGAGGTGAAAATCGCGGTGTCTAAACCCGCAGAGAAGATACAGCAGATTGCCTATCTGTGTCATGATGGCATGAAGGACAAGATTGTGGAAAAGGTCTTGAGCGATGAGTCACTCGACCGCGTCATTCTCTTCGCTTCTTCCAAGATGAAAGTCAAGGAACTGAGCATCACCTTGAAGCGGAAAGGTTTCAATGTCGGCGCTATGCATAGCGACCTCGCGCAACGTGAACGCGAAGAAATCATGCTGGGTTTCAAGAACAGACGCATCAGCATTCTGATTGCCACCGACATCGTCAGTCGAGGTATCGACATCGACGACATTCAGATGGTCATCAACTATGACGCTCCACGTGACCCAGAAGACTATGTGCACCGCATCGGACGTACCGCACGTGCTAACCGTGAAGGACAGGCCGTGACGCTCGTCACTCCGCGTGACTGGCCACACCTGCTCAAGATAGAGCACCTCATCGAGAAAGAAATTCCCAAGCCTGACCTTCCCGAAGGATGTGGTGAGAAACCGCAGATGAGCGGCAAGAGCGCCAGTCGGCGACACACTCCCGGAAGGCACGGAGGCAAAGGTCGATACAACAGAAGAAAAGGAGGCAAAGGGAGCGGGAAACCGAAGAACAAGCCATCCAGCAACAACCACCAATAGGCCAACCGATGCCCGAATCTGCAACTTTCAGTTTTTTTAACTTGCAGAAAGAAGCATTTATTTGAAGAACTCCATAAAAAGACCTAATTTTGCACATCAAATCATAGATTCACACAAACGATGAAAAAGTTATCACTCACCATCATAGCAGCATGGCTCACTCTTTGCACCTATGCCCAAAACGGAATCAGTTCCCCGTACTCACGTTACGGATTTGGCATACAAGCCGAGCGTGCTATGGGTTTCAATAAAGGTATGGCAGGAGTGGCACAGGGCTTTCGCAATGGCCAACAAGTCAACATAGCCAACCCAGCCTCCTACTCTGCTGTCGATTCTCTGACCGCTCTGTTTGACCTCGGCATCTCTCTCCAGAACAGCAACCATAAGATGAGTGGTCTTCAGCAGAACATCCGAAACACCAGTTTTGACTATTTCGCCTTTCAGTTCCGCGGAGCCAAGAATATGGGTGTCACGATGGGACTCCTGCCCATTACCAACATCAAATATAACTTCGCTTCTTCCAGCGAAACACTTGATGGGAAAGAGGACATCACTTCTTCATACAGTTTCAATGGTGACGGTGGTCTCCGCGAAGTATTCATCGGTATGGGATGGCGACCCGTCAAACCGCTTTCCCTCGGATTCAACGTCAGTTACATCTGGGGTGAATACACACACAACATGACTTTGGCCTTTAGCGAAAGTTCCGTGTTCCGCCTCTCCCGCATTTACTCAGCCGACATCAGCACATACAGCGTGCAAGGCGGTTTCCAGTATATCCAACCTATCAGCAAGAAAGATAAAATTGTCCTTGGCGGTACCTACACCCTCGGCCACAAATTCGGCAGCGAGGCATACCGCAAGACAAGAACGCTCAACAGCAGCAGCACGGTAGAGACGGAATCGACGGACACCATCAAGAAGGCCTTCCAGTTGCCCAACACCTTTGCGATGGGTCTCACTTATTACCACTCGGACAAGTTGCGTGTGGGTGCGGATTTCGAACTTCAGAAATGGAGCCTCTGCAAATTCCCCAACCAGCAGACTGTTCTTTCGAATGACAACCTCACAGACCAATATGTCTCTACAACAGGTAAACTAACCGACCGCACGAAATTTGCGTTAGGAATGGATTGGATTCCTGACCCCAATTCCACCAGCAGCTATTTTAAAAGGTGCACCTACAAGGTCGGTGGATACTACTCGCAATCTTATGCCAAAGCAGACGTTACAGGCGTAGTGACTGACAAGCCCTATGAGGTCGGTGTTTCCGCTGGTATCACCTTCCCTATCGCCAACCGCAACATCTGGCACAACCGTCCGCTCATCAACATGTCTGTTCAGTGGGTACATACCAACATCCCCTATCTGAACGCAAACACCATGAGGCAAAGTGCTTTGACCGAGAACTACTTCAAGTTCTGTCTCGGCATCACCTTCAGCGAACGCTGGTTCTACAAGTGGAAAGTTCAATAGTCGGAAGGCAACTGACGTGAACAGCCTAACGGGGTCAAGGGAGTCAAAACGAGAAAACCATATCGTCCATAGGGCATTCCCCCTCAAAAAAACGGGAAAAACTATTCCTATATGACATCCTTTCACTATCTTTGCACATCCATCAACAGTAAAAACGCTGTTTGAGAACAAGAAGATAAACATTAACAAATAAACAAACAATTATGAAAAAGACACTCTTAGCATGCGCTCTCGCCCTCGTTGCGGTAGCCGCATCAGCACAGAACCTCAAGGGTACATCCCTCAATGAGCGTATCGGACACGGACAGGATTCTATCGACGTACTCGGTAGCCTCTCGCTCTATCAGGACGCTTTCAAGCGCAAGAGTTATGTTGAAGCC
>JAFSWU010000275.1 GCA_017444365.1 Prevotella sp. | reverse complement strand
ATTGAATTTAATGTCTTTTGCCATGATGTATCTATTTTACTATTTGACTATTTAAGTCCCCTAACTTAGGGGGTTATCCGATTACTGCGAGCACGTCGCTCTGTCGCATGATGAGGAATTTCTCGCCGTCGAGCTCAAGCTCTGTGCCTGCATACTTGCCGTAGAGCACTTCGTCGCCCTCTTTCAGAATCATTTCCTCGTCCTTGGTGCCCTTGCCAGCGGCAACGATGCGTCCACGGAGGGGTTTCTCCTTTGCTGTGTCGGGGATGATGATGCCGCCGACTTTCTCTTCAGCCGCTGCGGGAGCTACCAGCACGCGGTCTGCTAATGGTTTGATGTTCATGATTGTTTGTTTTTTGAATGTTTAACTGATTATTTGTTTTGTCTTTCGCTATACGAAAAGCGTGCCAAACCTGCCAATGACAGGAATGACACACGTATGACTGACAATTTGTCGGTTTGGCAGACGGGCTGCGGGCTCTACATGGCAAAGATGTTGAAGCCGCCATCGACCACTGCCACCGTTCCTGTTACGAAGCGCGAGGCATCGGACATGAGGTAGTGGATGGTGCCACAGAGCTCCTCGGGCTCACCCATGCGTCCGAAGGGTGTCTGACGGATGACATCCTGCCCGCGCTCGGTGTAGGAGCCGTCGGGATTGGTCAGCAGGGAGCGGTTCTGCTCGGTGATGAAGAAGCCGGGAGCAATGGCGTTGACGCGGATGCCCTCGCCAAACTTGCGGGCGGTCTCGTGCGCCATATACTGCGTGAAATTGCTGATGCCCGCCTTGGCCGCCGCATAGCCACAGACACGGGTCATGGGGCGGAAGGCTGCCATCGACGAGAAGTTGATGATGGAACCCCTACCCTGCGCCACCATCGGGCGCAGGAATACCTGCGTGGGGATGACGGTGCCCGTGAGGTTGAGGTTCAGGACGGTCTGGAACTGGCTGATGTCGAGGTCGAAGAATGTCTCCGACGGACCGATGGTGGCCCCCTTCATGTTGCCTCCAGCGGCATTCAAGAGGGTGTCCACACGTCCGTAGAGCGAGAGAATCTCGTCGCAGTTCTGCTGTACGACATCGGCGTTCATCACGTCGGTCTTCATAAAGCGGATGGTGCCTGCCCCCGCCTCGGCGTTGGAGAGAGCCTGGTTGGTGTCGGCAACAATTTGGTTTCCGATCTCTTCCTTGCGTCCGAGAATGATGACATGGGCACCGTTGAGTGCCAGATACTTGGCGATGGCTCTGCCGAGCACACCTGTGCCGCCTGTGATGACGGTCACGTTTCCCTGAATATTGAAAAGGTTGTTCATTGAGATTGATGATTTAAGCTCCCTCCGACTCCCCCAGGGGGGAGAGCTGGAGTTTGCGGTTGACTGTTTGCGATTGACGGTTTGCGGTTGAGAATTGATCGGGAATGACTTATTCACTATAGACGAAGCGCCCGTCGGGGGTTACTCCGGCAGCACTCACACGTATGCGCGTTTGGCGTGCATTATTATATAAGGTGGTGGTGAAGGTTCCGTTCTCGTCGGTGCATGCATTGGGATTCCAGTAGAGTGTGCGCCGGTAGTCCTTGGCATCGTCGGCAGGTCGCGCGCTGTAGTCGGGCTGGTAGAAGTCCTCGGGGTAGGCAATTCCTGGCAGGATGTAGCGGCGGTCGCGATAGGTGATACGCTTGCCGTCGTCCTTCACGGGTTCATAGACAATCGTGATGTCATCCTGATTCAAGCTCTCGGGCAGGCTGTCGCCCGGGTTGCGCAACTCGTAGTCGGTGAAGAAGCGGATGTTCTGTACGCGGCGCAGGTGCAAGTCTTTGTACAGGCGGGCATCGGAACGGTTCTTCAGCTCGTCGCCCACCGCCTGGTAGTTCTTGTAGAACGTGTAGTTGTCGAGCTTGGCACGCACATGCAGCGAGTTGTATCGCTCCATATTGCCATAGAGCGTGTAGCACGCCTTGTAGGGGAAGGTGCCCATGTTGACCACACCCCACGAGAGACCGCGGTCGGTGGCGAGGTTGTAGAGTTCGTAGGCATCCATCACCTGTGCGGGCTTGGTGTAGTCGATGCCTCGCCGTCCGCGTCGCTTACCTTTCACATTGATGGTCTGAAGCTTGCGCGAGCTATGGATGTCCTCGTCTGTCTCCTCGTCCTCATAGAAACCGTCGTCGAGCATCGGTATCTCGATGTCGGGCAGATGGTTCTGGTAATAGGTGTAGGGATGGGAAAAGACGGGATAGAAGAGGTCGCGCTTCACGTAGAAGTCGGGATATTGCTCCTCATCAAGGGTGCCCTTGTCTGTCAAGGAGGTCATACACTTCTTCAGGGAGTCCTTCGGTTCGTAGGCCTTCATCAGCAGGATGGCATCACCGTAGTAAGGCGGCAGCTGGAACTCGAAACGTCCACCGTTGTGGGTGCGCGTGGCGGCACCTACGGTCTTGTGTCCGTCGGTGAGCTCTGCCTCGACAATCACCTCATGCTTCAGGTTGCCGTGATTCACGCCCATGAACGAGCCTTCATACGAATATCCCTGCTGTTCCGCTGACTCACTTGCTTCCTTGTAGGCTGCGTCATTCTGCTCTGCGCTGGGTTCTGTTTCCGTGAACGTTCCACCCGTCTCCAAGCCGGATACCCTCCATGCTTGTGACTTCATGACTGACGCAACGGAGTTGTTATTGTCCAACGCTGCCACCTCGTCCTGCTCCAGCATGTCGATGCCGAGCATCTTGTTGACTTGTCCCTCAATGACCAGTGCCATTTCCGGCTGATAGCGGATGGGCGAATGGCGATAGCGACGCCACCCCTGCACCATCATCAACAGGTCGAGTGCCGAGCGGTGGGTCTCGTCATCCGACTCGAAGTAATAAGCGGGATGGGCAATGAATCCCTTCAGGTCGGAAGACAGCAGCATGTCGGTCATGATGTTGCCGTCGTTGAAAGAGGCATCGTCGGAGCTGCCGTCGCGCACGGAGATGCTGAACAGGGTGGGCACACCCGACTGCGCCTGAAGGGTGATGGGTTCGAAAGGCTGATAGTCGGTCTTGCCGCCTGTTGTCACCTGCATCGGAACGGTCAGATCGTGGTTGTTGACAAAGACAAGGCGGGAGGCCAGCACATGACCAGCCTCATCGAACAGCATCAGCTCGTTCACACCAGTGGGCAATTCCGTTAGAGGCAGGCGCAAGGTTGCCTCTCCGCCACTCATCGTGACCCTCTCGAAACGGGCCAGTCGGCCTCGACACAAGGCGGCAAGAGCCAACGTGCCGTTGCTGTACCGAGGGGAGGCTGAAAGACGGACTTCACCCTCCGAATAGTGAAGGACAACGCCCTCATCCTGCACCTTCGGCAGGGAGAAGCTGTAGTTCTTTCCCTTCCAGGTGAAACGGGCTTTGGTGCCTCCGTCGGTTGGTGTGAACTCGAAAGTGCCGCGCCCCATGTGGACGGGCTTCAGCGTCGTTCCGTCGGAGAGTTCTCCCTGAACGTCCAACGCCATGCTGAACTGGTCGGTCAGCTCAAAGGCCACACGGCTCTTGACCCCTTTGACCAGTTGCCCGCCCTCGGGAAAGAACGATGCCTGCAAGCGGTCGGCAGGGGCTTTCACCACACGCTGCTTCGGACGCTGGTACATATACTTGCTTCCAAAGTCGCCCTCGGTCTCGGGTTTGGCATAGACGGGGAGCACACGCGAATAGAGCCCGTCCCAATCGCGAAAAAAGTCCTTCGCCATCTGACGGCTGTAGAACATGTGGCTGGCATCCTTCGTGAAGTCACGCTCTGTCACATTGAAGTTGAGCATCCACTTGGTGTAGGCGCGCAGCTCGTAATAGCCCGAATACAATGAATCGGTCAGCGCAAACTGTCCACAGGCCATCCCGCGGTTGCTCACGATGAGCCGCTGGCGCTGAACCACCAAGCCGTCGGGCGAGAGCAGTTCCACATAGACCATCTTGCTCATGTCGGTGATGGTCAGCTCGTCGGCACGAAGCACGTAAGCCTTGTACCACAGCGTGTCGCCGATGAAGTAGCAGTTGTTGTCCGTGTGTATGTAAATCTTCTCCTGCACCTGTGCGTTGTTTTCCAAACGAGCACGCAGGCTGTCAAGTGCATCGGCGTGAACCGAGAGCAATCCACACAGCAGGGACAAGGTCGTAAATATTTTCTTCATAGGGAATGTTGTCTTGTTATTCTTTCAATGCATCGCAGATGATACGTGCCATCTGACCGGCTCCCGTGTCTGTAGGATGAATGCCATCGACCTGCATCTGCTTGCCGTCGGGGTCAGAGAACTTGGCATGAAGGTCTATCACGGCACACTTGTTTTTCTTGGCAAGCTTCTCGATAACGGGAATAACACCGTTGACAATCGTGCTGTCGTTGATGCCCCACTGCACCTTGAAGGCACGGATGGGTGTGGCCAGGTAGATCTTCGGACGCGCAGGAAGCGACTTCAAGGAGTCGATCATCTGCTGCATGTCGTGTTCAAACTCATTGCCATACTGCCAGTTCTCGGGCTTGGAGTCGTTGGTACCCAACTTGATGACAACGATATTGGGATTGAACGCCAGCGCGTCTCTCCACGCCATCTCCTGCATATAGGGGTGGTCGCCCTTGTTGAGCATCGTGCGGGCTCCCACACCGAAGTTCTTCACCCTGTAGCCGCCGCCCAACATGAGCTGCAGCTGAGCGGGATAGCCGTTGACCTCAGCCATATCGATGCCCGAGCCATCGGTGATACTGTTGCCGATGCAAGCTACCCGCAAGGCATCCTCTCGGGGTGACTTCAGCGTCTTGAGCCACTGTGTCAGCTCTCCGAGCATCTGCTCGTGATAGGCGAAGTTGGAACGGAATCCCCATCCGTGACCTCCCGAAGGATAGACATGAAGGGCACAGGGGTTGCCTGCCCTGCGCATCGCGGAGAAATAGGCAACGCCATTGGTCACAGGATAGACAACACGGTCGTCGCCCGAGGTGAGGATGATGGCTGGTGGCGTGAGATGACGGCGTACGGCATGATCGCTGGAGAACTCTTTCACAAGATTCTTGTCCGTGCGCTGTTCGCCGAGGAACCCCACAACGGAACCCCGATGGGTGCTCCGCTCATCCATAGAGATGACTGGATAAAAAAGGATGGTGAAGTTCGGACGCACGGCAAAGGGTGCATGCGTGCTTACCACCGAAGCCAAATGGCCGCCTGCCGATGAGCCCATGATGCCCACATCGTAGGGGTTCACACGCCACGAGGCTGCGCTGTCGCGAACGGTCTTGATGGCATTGTAGGCATCGCCCAGAGGAATGTTGCGGTCGCCATTGGGCATGCGGTATTTCAAGACGAAGTAGGCGATGCCCTGAGCGTTGAAGAAAGTAGCCCAGTCGGTGCCCTCGTGCTCCATCGCCAAATGGGAGTAACCGCCACCGGGACAAGCCACCACTGCCCTACCCGACGGCTGGTCGGGAAGGAAGCAGGTGAGGGTGGACTCGCCATCCTCGGAATTGGTCAACGTAAACGTGCGGGCTGTCTGTGCGACAGACTGCATAGAAACAAAAAAGGCTGGCACCACCCATAGCAGTGCCAGCTTGTTCATGTATTTTTTCATTTTACTACGAATTTCTTACCATTCTGGAAGTATATGCCGCGTGGCAACCCGTTCAGATTGTTTGCGTTCTTTCGAACCAGCTGTCCCTTCACATTATATATATTGCCCTTGGTCGGCATTCTCTCTCCTTGAGCCAGAGCGATACCGTCGGTTTCGTTAGAACGGATGTAGAGATAGCCCGTCGTGAACTTGCTGGTGTCCCATACCAGTCCCTCGGCCAACTCAGGCAGGTCGAAGGTGGGTGTGCCGATAACCCTGTTGGCTTTCCACAGGCAGATGGAATCACCCGCAGCGGGTGTGTAGTTAGGACTGAGATAGACCAGGACGGTACCGTTGATGTTCAGCAAATTGATGTCGCTGATGAGCGTGGAGAGCTTGCCGCGAGAGCCGACAGCCAGAGTTCCCGACTTGGTAACGGTGAGGTTCTTGTTGCCCAAATACAACGTTCCCGTGTAGGATGTCAAGGTGACACCTGCCTGTATGCGGCCGTTCACCGTAACGGAGGAGTTCGTAAAGCCGATGGCGGCTGTGTTCGTTCCGATGAGTACACCTTCGGTTCCCACATTCACGGCTCCTGTTCCTAGCGTGCCGCTGCTGATGCAGAGTATGCCTTCGGTTACATTGGAGTTGCCGGTATTCGTCCATTTTCCCTTCACGGTCATCTGGCCCGTTCCAACCTTGTTGAAGATGGAGTTGCTGGTGACGAGTCCTTCCCAAGTGAAGTTCTTGTCGGAACCGACCTTCCACGTGTTCGTGCCGCTGCCGCCATTATTGCTGAACGAAGAATATCCGCCAAGCTTACCCTTTCCGGCCAGCGCGCCAATAGCAAATATCTTGCCCGTGTTCTGAACCTCCAGATTCTCGGCAATGTCGAGTGTACCGTTAGGCATGCCGTTGGAAGTGTTCAGCGTCCAACGAGCACCTGAATCATCAGAGCGTCCTGTGGCCTTGATGGTTCCCTCGAACTCACTGAAGTCCATACTCAGTTGCGTACGAGTGGCAAACCAACCTGTTCCCTTCTCTTCCTCGCAATAAATGGTCAGCGTACCAGCTCCCGTCAGCTTGTTGGAATAGCTGGAACGGTTAGCAGTATTCCATGTACCGGTCTTTCCTTCTGGGACATGGACGGCATAGTTCGTTCCACCATTCTCAGACAAGGTTCCTCCTTGATACTCAACAGTGGAAGCCGGCTGGGTGCAGTTCACGCATTGTACGGTACCGCCCAGGATGACCAGTCGGTTCAATCCGCTGTTATTGGCATTCAGCTTCATCCAACCTGCGCCACGCTTGGTCAGCTTCGTACCGCTGATGCCGCTATTGGTAATGAAGTCATTCGAGTTATTGATGATACCACCCTCTTCGGTCAGCATCTGCATGGGTGTTCCCTGAGTAACGGCGGCTGTCGTCAGAAGCGTAGCTCCGTTCTCAATGATGAATTTGCCATAAGTGGCAGATACGGCACCGGTGTTGCCCTTCGGCTGGTTGGCGTTGGCAAGAGCCGAAACGCTCAAGGTTCCGCCCGAGATGCGTGTACCACCCGTGTAGGAGTTGTCGGTCTTCACGGTCAGCGAGCCTGTTCCGCGCTTCACGAGCTTCGTTCCGCCCACAATCGTTCCGTTGCCCAAGAAGGTATAAGCACGGGTGTTGTCAACGATGATGGAGTCGGCATCAATCTCTCCGGTGAGTTCCACATTGAACTTCTCGGCCGTATCGTCGAAGATCACCTTGTCGCCGGTAACAAAGATCTCATGGGTATTCTCCAGGTCGTTAGCGTCGGTGAAGTTGGTTTCGCCTGCCTGTGCCCACACACCGCTCTGGCTACCATTCCAAATGACGCTGCCAGCCTCGCGTGTGCCGGCAATCTCTAAATAGAGCTTTCCCTCCTCGTAAACGAGTGAGCTCTTGTAGCTGTTGCCGAGTCCTGTGATGGCGATTCGTGTCAGGTCGCCGCTAATGTCCTCAAACTCTCCGATGAGATACTTACCCTTGACGATGCTCTCTGTCTCCGTGCCGTGAGAAACGAACTCGAAGAGAGGAGTCAGATACTGAGGACCGTATTTCCAGTTTTTGGTCTCGATAGTGAGAACCTTGGCCTTCACGTAGTCTGCTGAGAGGTCGGCACCATAGATGTCGAAGATGACACGCGAGCCGAAACCAAGCTTCAGGGAGTCAGCAATCACAATCTGTCCCTTCTTGTCAGCACGACCTGGGCGCAGTTTGGCATCGTAGTTCATCTCCACCTGCTTGAACTCGCCTCCATCGGAGTTCAGTTCGGCGAAACGGTTCATCCACACCTTCGACTGGCGAGCCGTTCCATCGAAGTTGACGGTTCCTCCCCAGATGTCGGTAGAGCCGGTATAGGTGTTGTCAACCTTCGGAAGGTTCAGAATTCCGTCGCCCTGCTTCACCAGTCGCATATCGCCCGTGAAGGTACCACCCGTCACGTTGCAAGTGAAGTACTCGTAGTTGATGACGGCCTTTCCGTTGAGCAACTTGCTGTTGGTTCCCTGCACGTGTGAGGGAACGTTGAACGTGGCGATGTAAGGATTGGCTCCCTCGGCTACGGTGATATTGGTGTTGTTGGTTTCGCATACCATCACGTGCTGGTCGGCGTTGGCAGAGGAGATGTTTCCTCCGTTGGCAATCAAGGTACGGCCTACTGTGGTGAAGGGCGGCGGAGCCATTGTGATGCCCTCCAGTTCTCCAACGAAGTAGCTCTTGTGAGGCGGCTGGTTGTAACCTACCGACTGCCAAACCATTGCGTTGCGGTACTGATGATCGTGCCAGAGCGTATAGAGTCCGTACTCCGTCGGGTGTGGAGTCATGTAGATGCGGATGGCGGAACTACCGTTGGCACGCACGACAATCTCCTCGCGCCAGTCACCGAAAATATCGGCAAGGGCACCCGGATTGTTCTTCGAGTCATTATTCATCTGGCAACCGCTGGAAGTGAACAGTCGTCCTCCACCGGGTTTATAGACGGCAGCCTCACGTTCTGTTCCCGGACTGTCAAGAACCTCGTCCAGCAGGTCGCCATCCCAGTAGATGCGCTGGTTCAGATGGCTCCAAAAAAGAGCATCGTTGGTTCCAGAAGTTGAAGGTCCACCTTGTATCACTTTGTCGGCAACAGTCGAGACGAGTCCGGATTGCGTGGTGCGTCCCAGGCAACCGGGGAAGTCGTTAGAGAAGTTGGCTCAAAGGGCGCGACCGTCGTCGCCGGTCGATTGCAGGCGATAGTAGATCCGTCCGGTTGTTGCATTATAATAGGTACAGGCGGGTTCGTCCTCATTGCAGGTGAACTGCTCCTGTCCGTGACGATAGGGGTCCATGTCGCTGCAATGCTGGGCATCTCCGTGTCCAAGTCCTGTGGTGCAGAGTCCTTTTCCGTTGTCGTCGATAATCATGGAACCGAAGACAATCTCATCGCGTCCGTCCCAATCGACATCGGCAACCTGGAAGTTGTGGAAACCATTGCCGAACCAGGGGTCGCTCCATCCGCCATTGTTGTCCCAGCGCCAACGCTGAGTCAGCTCATGGGTGGCAGGGTTCACATCGAGGGCGCACATCTTGTGGCGCGTATAACAGCCGCGACCGAGGAAGATGCTCGGATTGCGTCCGTCGAAATAGGGAGCAGCAAAGTAGTGCTTCGAGGACTTGTGTCCTGTGTCCTTTCCTCCGTTGGTGGAAGCTCCCCATGCGGCAATGTATTCATTAGCAGTTGCATTCAGGGGATCAACAGCCTCGCCAGCCTCGAATCGCGGCAGCGGATAGGCCATCGGGGTGAAGTTGTCGTCAGTTCCATTCCATCCGTAAGGGGCTCCTGTCTCTCCGTTGAAGTAGATGAGGTACTCGGCTCCCTGGTTGGTGTATTCGTCGCGCGGGGCCACATAGCTCATATCGCCAATATTCAGGGTTTTCCCGTTGGCGGTATGGAAGATGATGTTGTCGGCACCACGCATGATGCACTCGGCCTTGCCGTCCTGATCCCAGTCGAAGGACACAACGTCCCACTGTTCGTCGGGGCCTGCCATCATGTTCGGGCCAAGGTCTATCCACCAGAGGCGCTCTCCTGCGAGGGTATAGCACTCGATATGATGGAACTTGGTGGTGTTGGCACCACTACGGACATCGCCGCTATAGTTGCGCTTGACGATGAACTCCATCACGCCGTCGCCATTCACGTCGCCCAGGGAGACATCGTTGATGAAGTATTCTCCTGTGACATCATTGCCGTTACGATCCACGACATTTGACACCGGGACGTCGAAATACTGGTTTGCCCAGCGGGTCACCTCTGCCGACAGTGCCTGCTCTACGCCGCGCACGACGGGAGCCACCTGATAGCGGCTTGACGCTGTGCCTGCGTTATCCTGATAGTTAGACACCTTCAAGGGCTTTTGGTTCACCTTCGTGCCATTGCGGTAGAGGTTGAACTCTGTGTCATAATACTCTTCGCCAAAGATTTTCCAGCTGACGAAGTTTCCCGACCCGTTAGGAATAGCCACCAATCCGCGGTCGAGCTTGTCGGTTTTACGCTGTGCGCCTGCGGTCAGCACGATGGCTGCCAGAAGTACGACAGATAACAATAGTCTTTTCATATTCATAGTTTTTTGATTGATTTTTCGATGAAATGTCTGTTTTAGTTGCCGTCGGGCTTTTTCAGTTCATACAGCAGGGAGTTGGGCCAGTAGAAGGCGTTGAAGTCATCGGGCTGGGCAGGGTCATAGTCCTTCCAGTCATCACGCAACTCGTTGACAACGGGAAGCGACAGGCTCTTCATGCCCATCACCACCATCTTAGCCACCTCGTAGGCTCCGTAGGGATTGAAGTGTGTGTTGTCGGCAAACTCGTTTACCTGTCCTGGGAACGTTCCTGCGGGATAGTGTACCAGGGCGCGCTTGCTGTCCTCGAAGCCCAGGGTCTCGAAGAACGTGCGAGTCATATCGTGAAGCTCGATAACGGGCACCTGTTCCCTGCGGGCAACCTCGCGCATCGCGTCGGGATAGTCGCCGTGGGTCTCAAGGATATGGCGGTTTTCTTTGTCGAAAGCGCGTCGCTGTGTGGGGGTGATGAAGACTACCGTTGCACCTTTTGAGCGGACTCCGTCGATGAGACGCTTCAGGGCAAAGGCGAAGTTGTAATAGGCTCCGGAACCTGGAGCACGCTCTTTTTGGTCATTATGCCCGAACTCGCAAAACACATAGTCACCCTTGCGAAGGGTGCTGAGGATTTTGTCGAAACGGTTCTGGGCCAGAAACGACGTTGCGGTGAGTCCGCTCTCGGCATAGTTGGCTATGCTGACACGATCGTTGAACCAGCGTGTCACCATCTGTCCCCACGACGACCAGGGCTCGTACTCCTGGTCAACCACCGTGCTGTTGCCGCAAAGATAGAGGGTGGTTGCCGTTGTATCGGGCTCCACCTCAATGCGGGTAACGGCCGGTGCCTTTCCTGTGAACTCCAGCGTGAGGCGGTTGTCCCAGTTCACGTAGTCCTTCTCGCGCGGCTTAATCTTGATGCTGTTCTTCTCGTCGATGCGTGGAGAGCGCTTGTTCACGATGAATGTCAGCGTCTTCAGTTCTTTCTTTCGGGTTGTGACGTTCTCGAAGTACAACCGGCGCGACTCGGCCCTGACGGTTGTTTCAGAAGCACGATACTTGGAACCCAGCGTGAGCGTCACCCGATAGTTGCCGTCGGGCACGGAGAACGAGAAGTAGAAAGGCTTGGGCTGCTTGCTCTTCAGCTGGGCATCTGCCACCCCTGAGAGGCTGACCAGGTCGTAACCATAGCGATTGCCTTCTGAGATGACGGGCTGCGGCTCTGCGAGGTCTATGTCAAAGGATTGTGCATGAGCCAACGAAGAAGTGAGGGCGGCTAAGCACACGAGAAAGAGTGCCCTCATTGCATAGGCGGCACGAAACATGCGAGAACATGGTTTTTGCATACAGAAATTTGTTAGTTCGTTTGATAGTTTTGTTTACAATGGTGCAAAATTATATAAATTTTGCCACATGACCAAACATTATTAATTTTTTTAGATTTGAAACGGATGCCGTCCGCTTCTTTCGGCGCAGTTCAATTCTTCCGTGGATGACCACCATGTGACAACTAACCGAATATAGTACACAAACGATACATGAAGAAGGGGATGTCAGCCACTCCATGTACCTGCGCCCTAAAGCCTTTGATTTTCGAGTTCAGTGATTCT
>JAFSWU010000031.1 GCA_017444365.1 Prevotella sp. | reverse complement strand
TTTTCGGGGGACGGTTCCTGACGGAAACCAATTAAGCGGATTTAAGGGGAAATAAGGTGATTTAAGGGAACACCCTACGAACCCTCTGCTCATCCACCCGAGGTACAATGGCGGTACAAAATTACTCTAATCGGGGCAAATCTGCAATAGGCGAAGATAAGGTTAGTTAAGCGGAGTTAATTGTGTAACAGTGTTCTACGCGATTTGCTTTAAGGTTTGTTTCGGCCTGTTTTGACCCAATTTAATTGGTGAAGAATTCATACGAAGACTATCGTTCTTTCCTTCAAAAAAAGACATTCAAAACACGCCTAACAATAACGCCCCCCAAACGAAAGAATTTGGGAGGCGTCATTGTGTTATGGTAAAGGGTTTATGCAACCTTCTCTAAGCGCTTCATCATGAGGAACATGAAGAGGGCTGCCAACAGGCAGAGACCGATGAAGATGCTCCATGTGGCCCAGAGGGGAATCGGGCCCCAGAAGAAGCCGCCCACCATGACGAGCTGATTGCCGATGGCGGTAGAGACGAACCATCCGCCCATCATCATTCCCTTGTACTTGGGAGGTGCTACCTTAGATACAAACGAGATGCCCATCGGCGAAAGGAACAGCTCGGCAAAGGTCAGGATGAGATAGGTTCCGATGAGGAGATTGGGGGTTACATCGGCCATGTGCATGGCCACCTGCTCGCCATCGACCACCTGCGTCTGAGGCAGAGGAAGTCCGAATGAGCCTATCGCCATCACACAATAGGCCAAGGCTGCGATGAGCATGCCGTAGGCAATCTTGCGGGGAGCGGTGGGTTCCTTGCCGCGCTTGGCCAGCGCACCGAAGATGGTCATTGAGAACGGGGTGAGCGCAACGACATAGAACGGGTTGAACTGCTGGAAGATGGGAGCGGTGACAGCGGTCGATTCGGGCAGATTGCCATATTGCCAACCTAAGAAGATGGCGGCAACGGCAACGAGCAGGGCAGTTTGAATCTTCACCTTCTGGGACTTGGCCTGGAAGAAGCCGAACAATCCATAGACGATGAGGATGATGGCCACAAGGTTCCATACGTTGAAAGCCATGCTCTGAACGCCGGTAGATGATTGAGCCGTGAACTCATCGGCAAAGCAGGTCAGCGTGAGACCGTTCTGGTGGAATGCCATCCAGAAGAAGATGACAACGGCGAATACCATGATTAACGCCGTGATGCGCTGCTTGGTCTCCTCGGGGGAGATTTCCTCCACGGGTTGTGCAGCGGCATTTCCGTTTGCTGACTTGCCGCCTTCGGTATGGCGGAAGGTGGAGCGGAAGGCATAGTAGATAGCGATAGAAAGAATCAACGAGGCGCAAGCCACAGCAAAGGCGAAGTGATAGGCATCGTTGCCGCTATAGCCCCAAGCGGTCTCGGCATACTCCTTGATACGCACGGCTGCCGTGGGAGCGAAGAGTGCGCCGATGTTGATGGCCATGTAGAAGAGCGAGAAGCCTGAGTCGCGCTTGTCGGCATACTTCGGATCGTCGTAGAGATTGCCTACCATCACCTGCAGGTTTCCCTTGAACAGGCCGGTTCCGAAGCCGATGAGCACAAGGGCGCCAATCATGACGACAAAGGCCAGCGTGTCGCCACCAAGGGGTACCGACAGCAACAGATAGCCTGCAAACATGATGATGATGCCGATGGTGACCATCTTGCCAAAGCCAAACTTGTCGGCCAGGATACCTCCTACGAGCGGCAGGAAATAGACCAGCATGAGGAAGGAACTGTAGATGGCACCAGCTACGCCTGGCGAAAGGCCGTAGTTGGCACGGAGAAATAACGCAAAAACGGCAAGCATGGTGTAGTAGCCGAAACGCTCGCCTGTGTTGGCAAGGGCCAACGCATAGAGTCCTTTAGGTTGATTTTCGAACATTGTTTTATTGTTTTAAAGTTAATGATTTGACGAGGTACGAGGGGCGAGGTGTTCAGTCGCGCTTGGTTCTCACAAGGTCGAACAGGTAGGTCAGCTTGACGATGATGCTCTGATGGTTTGACCTGGAGAAGTAGTCGCGCTTGGAATCGCCGTAGATGTTGCCGAGTCCGTAGTAGTAGCGGGCCTCAAGCTGGAAGTGCCCCACTTTCTTGTGGGAGAACTCCAAACCTCCTCCAAGGGCAATACCGTAGTCGAAGCGCTTCTCCACCTTCATGGTGTCCTGAGCAACAATCTTGTTCACGCGGTCTTCCAGGTTGATGTGCTCCATGTCGAAGTTCTTCTTGGTACTTTCGCTCAGGAGGAATCCCACTTGGGAACCTGCCTGCACGAAGAAGTTGAATCCCTTCTGTTCCCTACCCCATGCCAGATGAGCGAAGAACGGAATCTGAAGGTAGTTGAGCGTGCGCTTGTATTCCTCGGCCTGACCGGTTACAGGATTGATGACCGGGCCGTTGTCTTTGTTCTTCACGTCTTCCTTCCAACCGATCTGCGAAAAATTCACCTCGGCCTGCACAGAGCAAATGGTATTGAAATACTTCTCACAGACATAGCGAAGGGAGAGACCTCCCGTTATACCGCCATGATAGTCTTGTGAGACGGTGGGGACAAAATCAATCTCGTTGAATACGTATCCGCCGTTGAAGCCAACGGCAAAGTCGTTGCGATGTTCACCAATCTGCGCCTGTACGCAGAGCGGCAAGAACATGAGTATATAGAGAATCTTTTTCTTCATTAATAGTTGACAGCTTCAATCGTCTGATTGGGTTTATAGTGAATCAACATGAAAACTGCATTCTGCATGCCGCTGCCCGCATCGCCGGCTGGCTTGAACTTGAGCGGTGTCTGCAGGGGAACATAGGTGCTTTCGCCCTTGGTGCCCTTGAAGGCTGCTCCGTGCTGATGAAGACCACGCAAGAAGAACTGCGCATGGTCGTAGCCTGTAATGGCAAAACGCGGAATGGCATACTGCATGTCGGTCTTGAACCAACGACGGAAGTTCTGCTCCAGCTTCTGAACACTCGTCGAGAGGCTATTATAATAAGTGGTGGTGGGGATGTACGTGTCGTATTTGTGATAGAGCTCGGTATAGACCTTGGTGTACATCAGCCACTCCGTATAGCCATAGAGTGAGATTTGAATGCCTGGGTTGGCCGCCTTCAGCGCATTGAGCTTGGCGAAGACGGAGTTGAGCTCTGGCGAGCGGCCTGTGTTCAAGATGACCACGTTGGGCTCTTTGCGGCTGAAAGCCTTGGCAAAGTTCTCGTCGGTGGAGTTCACATTGGTGATGTTGTATTTCACGCCCTTGGCATCAAGACGCTGGCGAAGCCCCAGGGTGAAAAGTCCCTTGGTGCTCGTGCTGTCGTTGCAATCGACAATGACGGGATGGTAACCAGGGAAACGCTCCATGAAGGCTTTCAGCGATGCCTCGTTCTGAACCGTAGGCGACTGATAGATCTGGAAGACGGTGGAATAATGCTGCACATCGTCACCATTGATGGAGAACGGGATAACCAGCTTGATTTGATAGGCCGTACAGAAGTCGGCCAACGCCTTCACCTGCCTGGTATAGAGCGGACCGAAGATGATGTCGCACTCGCTGGCTCCCTTTTCCAACAAGGTCTGACGGACATCGGCATCGATGCTGACGTTCCACGCATGTATGTCAACAGAGATACCTTGCCGCTTCAGGCTGTCGCAGGCCATCAGAATGCCACGATAGTACTCTACCATGCGCTTGCCGTCGCCATCGATATCATGCAGCGGAAGCATCACGCCCACCCTGACGGCACGCTGGCGCACGTCGCTACGGATGAAAATCTGCTTCATCGCACCCTGCGTCTGGGCAGACGCCGACTCCTTCGGCTTCTCAAACGGGATAAACACATAGTCGCCCTTTTTCAGCATATACCCCTCTTTCTTCATGTCGGGGTTGGCTTCCATCAATTCCGGTATGCTGAGGCCGTAAGTGTTGGCAATACCGAAGATGGTGTCCTTTTTCTTAACCTTATGAATGGTGCGCCACTGGTTGGTTTGCGCAAACGCTGTTGAAACGCCGATTATCAGCGACAACAACAAGAGTAAAACATATCTGCCAATTGCTTTCATGAATTGTTTCTTTTGATTTACGAATGCAAAATTACAAAAAAACTCTTAACTCTCATCTCTCATCTCTCAACTTTTTACTAACTTTGCAAATTATTACACGATTTTCTATGCAATTAAGACATTTGATAACACTTGCAGCCCTATTCCTATGGGCTGGCATCTTCGTAAAAGCCGACAACGAGACACCATCCATCTCGCCGACGGTAACCTTTACCGACTCGTTGGGGAACAAGGTTAAGACCAACCACCACACAGGGTCGGCACCCCTTGAGGCAAGCTTCGAGGCGAACCCCGCTAACGATTCCGGCTGGCAGTCGTACTATGAATGGCGGTTCTCGATGGAGGCACAAGACACCCCCTACCTCCTGCGCTACGAACAGGACACGGAATATACATTCACAACTGCAGGCGCGCATAACATCGTACTCTATGCCGTCTTCACAAGAGGAGACGAGAAGGTGGAGTACGACGGAGACAAACTGCGATTCTGGAAGGGTTCGGATTATACGGAAGAGCCAAGCGGCATAGAGACCATAACCGTCTCAATATCAGAAAGTAAACTTGAAATGCCTAATGCTTTTTCTCCTAACGGGGATGACAAGAACGAGATCTATAGAGCCAAGCCCGGATACCAGTCCATCGTCAGCTTCCGAGGCATCATCTTCAACCGCTGGGGACAGAAGCTCTTCGAATGGAGCGACATCAACGACGGATGGGACGGAACCTACAAAGGGTCGCCCGTGAAAGAGGGTGTCTATTTCGTTCTGGTGGAAGCAAAAGGAGCCGACGGGCGCACGTTCACCATCAAGCGCGACGTGAACCTTTTAAGAGGATTCACAGAGGGAGCAAGCTCAACCAGTGGAGGAGAACAATAACATGGAAAGAGAGGACGAGAAAATAAAGGTTTGGGGCGCGAGGGTACACAATCTGAAAAACATCGATGTAGAGATTCCACGCAACTCGCTCGCGGTCATCACAGGGCTCTCGGGTTCTGGAAAGTCCTCATTGGCCTTCGACACCATTTTTGCAGAAGGACAACGCAGGTATATCGAGACCTTCTCGGCATACGCCCGCAACTTCCTCGGCAACATGCAACGCCCTGACGTTGACAAGATTACTGGACTCTCGCCCGTCATCAGCATCGAACAGAAGACCACCAATAAGAACCCCCGCTCGACCGTGGGCACCACTACGGAGATATACGACTTCCTGCGCCTGCTCTATGCCCGTGCAGGAACAGCCTATAGTTACCTGTCGGGCGAGAAGATGGTGAAGTACACCGAGGAGCAGGTGCTCAACATGATACTCAACGAATATGCAGGAAAAAGAATCTTCATCCTGGCTCCGCTGGTGCGCCAACGTAAAGGACACTATCGGGAACTCTTTGAGAGCATGAGGCGCAAAGGCTATCTCTATATGAGAATAGACGGCGAGATACAGGAGATGACACGCGGCATGAAGGTTGACCGTTACAAGAACCATAACATCGAAGTGGTCATCGACAAACTGCAAGTACGCGACAAGGATGACGAGCGGCTGAAGGATACCGTCAAGACCGCCATGAAGCAAGGCGACGGCGTACTGATGATCATGGACAAGGACACAGGTGCCATCCGAAACTTCTCGAAACAGCTGATGGATCCCGTCACAGGAATGTCCTACGGAGAACCCGCGCCAAACATCTTCTCGTTCAATTCACCCGAAGGTGCCTGTCCGAAGTGCAAGGGACTTGGATATGTCAACGAGATTGACCTGAAGAAGGTAATCCCCGACGACAAGCTGAGCATACACGAAGGAGCCATTGTTCCGCTGGGAAAATACAAGAACCAGATGATCTTCTGGCAGATTGATGCTCTGCTTGGCAAATACGACTATAACCTGAAGACACCCGTGAAGGATATTCCCGCGGACGTGATGGACGAGGTGCTCTATGGTTCCTTGGAAAATGTGAAGATCGACAAAGAGCTTGTTCACACCACCAGCGACTACTTCATGTCGTACGAGGGAGTCATCAAATACCTCCGGCAGGTGATGGACAACGACGATTCTGCGGCAGGACAGAAGTGGGCCGACCAGTTCTTGGCCACATGCAAATGCCCAGAGTGCAACGGAATGAGGCTGAAACGCGAATCGCTCGCTTACAGGATATGGGACAAGAATGTCTCTGAAGTAGCAAACCTCGACCTCAACGAACTCAACAACTGGCTCATGCACGTTGAGGAGCACATGGAGCCCACTCAACAGAAGATTGCCAAGGAGATTCTGAAGGAAATACGCACCAGGGTGAACTTCCTGTTAGAAGTAGGACTGAATTATCTGGCCCTGAACCGACAGTCGGCATCACTCTCGGGCGGAGAGAGCCAGCGCATCAGACTCGCCACTCAGATTGGGTCGCAGCTTGTCAACGTACTGTATATCCTCGACGAGCCATCCATAGGCCTGCACCAACGCGACAACGAGCGACTCATCACCTCGCTCAAACAATTGCGCGACATCGGCAACACCGTTATCGTTGTTGAACACGACAAAGACATGATGCTCGCTGCCGACTATATTGTCGATATCGGACCCAAGGCAGGACGGAAAGGAGGAGAGGTGGTGTTCCAGGGAAAACCTGCCGACATGATGCAAACCGACACCCTCACGGCCCAATATCTCTGTGGCAAGTTGAAAGTGGACACCCGGCCGCTCCCTCGCAGGAAAGGAACGGGTAAGGAACTTGTTCTTCGAGGCTGTACAGGCAACAACCTGAAAGGGGTTGACGTGACTTTCCCTTTAGGAAAGCTCATCGTGGTGACGGGTGTCAGCGGATCGGGCAAGTCAACTCTTATCAACGAAACGCTGCAACCCATCCTCAGCCAGCACTTCTACCGCTCGCTGAAACGCCCGATGCCCTATCAAGCTATCGAAGGAATAGAACATATCGACAAGGTGGTAAACGTTGATCAAAGTCCCTTGGGCAGGACACCACGCAGCAACCCCGCCACCTATACCGGGGTGTTCTCAGACATCAGAAGCCTGTTTGTCAATCTGCCTGAAGCCAAAATACGTGGTTACAAACCAGGAAGATTCTCCTTTAACGTGAAGGGAGGACGCTGCGAAACCTGTGGAGGCAATGGCTACAAGACCATCGAGATGAATTTCCTTCCGGATGTGATGGTGCCCTGCGAGACTTGTCACGGCAGACGCTACAACCGCGAGACGCTGGAAGTAAGATACAAAGGAAAATCGATTGCCGATGTGCTTGACATGACCATCAACCAGGCGGTAGAGTTCTTCGAGGCCGTTCCCAACATCTTGCAGAAGATCAAAACCATTCAGGATGTGGGATTGGGCTACATCAAACTGGGACAACCCTCCACCACCCTCTCCGGTGGCGAAAGCCAACGCGTGAAGCTGGCCACAGAACTGTCGAAGAGGGATACAGGGAAAACGATGTACATACTCGACGAACCAACAACCGGACTTCACTTTGAAGACATACGCATCCTGATGAACGTGCTGCAAAAACTTGTCGATAAAGGCAATACCGTGATTATCATCGAACACAACACAGATGTCATCAAGCAAGCCGACCACATCATCGACATGGGACCCGAAGGAGGTTCCAGCGGCGGGCAGGTGATCGTCACCGGAACTCCAGAAGAGATTGTGGCAAGCAAAAAGGGCTATACAGCGAAGTTCCTTGAAAAAGAACTCAACGGATAGTTCCTTGAAAAAACCTCAACAGCTGAATGACTTTGTTTTCGCTATAGCGCCCCTTTGGTCGAAGGAAGCTCGTAGTGGTAGATGTCGCGTTTGACAGCCATCTTCAAGGCACGTGCCAGCGCCTTGAAGATTCCTTCTATCTTGTGGTGCTCGTTGGTACCCTCGGCCTTGATGTTCAGATTCATCTTGGCCGCATCGCTCAGGCTCTTGAAGAAATGCAGGAACATCTCTGTGGGCATCTCGCCAACACGCTCTCTGTGGAACTCAGCATCCCACACCAGCCAAGGACGTCCGCCAAAGTCGAGTACTACGCTGCACAGGCAATCGTCCATGGGCAGGCAATAGCCATAGCGTTCAATACCCCGCTTGTCGCCCAAAGCATTCAGCAAGCATTCGCCCAAGGCCAAAGCTGTGTCTTCTATCGTGTGGTGTTCGTCCACATGCAGGTCGCCCTTGGTATGAATCGTCAAATCCATCATCCCATGTTTGCCTATCTGCTCCAGCATGTGGTCAAAGAATCCCAACCCGGTCTGAATGTCACACTGGCCCGTTCCGTCAAGGTCAACCTTTATATAAATATCCGTTTCCTTGGTTTTGCGAACCACCTCGGCCACTCGCTCACCGGCAAAGAGTATTTCGGCAATCTTATCCCACGTCATCCCGTCTTGTCCAAGAATGAGAGCCTTGCACCCCAGGTTGTCAGCAAGTTGACGATCCGTCTCGCGGTCGCCGATGACATAACTTCCAGACAAGTCGTAGTCGGGGTTGTCTATATAATGGGTAAGCATGCCTGTTCCTGGTTTGCGCATAGGAGAGTTGTCTTCTGGGAAATGACGGTCGATGAGCTGCTCGTCGAACTCTATCCCCTCTCCCTTCAACGTCTGAAGAATGAAATTGTGAACGGGCCAGAATGTATCTTCAGGAAAAGAAGAAGTCCCCAATCCATCCTGATTGCTCACCATGACAAAACGGAAGTCAAGATGCTGCCGGATGAAGGAAAGATTGCGGAACATGCCATCCGTGAACTTCAGTTTGGCGAAAGAATCTATCTGCTCGTCAGCAGGCTCCTCGATAAGGGTTCCATCACGGTCGATGAATAAGATTTTCTGTTTCATTGTTTGTTGATTTTAGTCTTTAACCGCTCCCGCTCACTCTGCTCTATGCTGCCATAGACGTAATAATTTAAGAGGATATTCCAAAGAATAAAGAAAGCCATGAATAGACCATAAAGTAAAGAAGCTCCTCCCATCATCCAGCTGAAACCATCGGGAAGAATGGATGCATCGCCCATTCGCAGGCCATCGATGGAGGCTATCTGTGCATGCGTCAGCACATACAGGGGCATACCGAATACCAACGACAACATACAAAACAGGATAAAGGCTACCAGAACTGTTGCGAACAGAAGTCCCACATGGTGCATGCCAACATGATACCACGCCCTGAGGGAAGGAAGAAGCCGACCGCCATCCATGAAGTATTTCATCGACACAAAATTCAATGGCAGGAGAAAAAATATCATGACGCAAAGGGTTACCAATACGACGATCCCTATCACGACCTTACTGACTACCGACATGCCGGCAATACTCGACAAGCCCAAGTAAACGGCTCCACAAACGCCAGCAAAAAGAATGGCGCAGACAATAGCCACACACAAAGAAAAGCCAGTAAGCACAAAACCCCTGCGCAGATTCTGTTTCAATCCGAAGGAGTTGAGCCGGCTCATCAGAGCACTCACAATCCAGGCGACAGCAGAGAGCAACAGCAGGTTGAGCAGTAGATTGCCTGACCAAAGTGCGAAGAACTCGCCCAAATCCTGCAACAGCTCATCTACATGCAGTAACAAGTGCAAACGCACATTTAACAACAGAGCATACGCAACAGAGAATGCCACAATCGGCATCCACAAATGGCGTGCTATCTTTGTGAGGTTCGTGATGAACAGATTATAAGCAGCCGCAAAACAGGCTGATACATTACGATTCTTATATAATTCCTGATTCATGCTGAGATTATTTTCAAGTAATGAAAGTTTTTAATTCTTATTCCATCATATTCCTACGTCTGAACTCCGCACAGACAACAGCCGTTGCGATAGCCACATTCAAACTATCGGTGGTCTTGCGACCCTTCGGATAGTTGGGAATGAACAATCGATGATTGACATGCTGAGCAACAGCTGGGGAGATTCCATTTCCTTCGTTGCCCATCACGACAAGTCCCCTCGACTGCAAAGGCTGCTGATAGAGATCATCACCATCGAGCAAAGTCCCATAGACGGGAAAGTCTTGAGGAAGAGTAGATAAAAGCGGAAGGAGATCGACATAGCTGACAGAGACGCGGGCTATACTACCCATCGTTGCCTGTACCACCTTGGGGTTATAAACGTCAGCCGTATCCATGCTGCAAAAGATGTGGCGAATACCAAACCAGTCGGCAATACGAATGATGGTTCCAAGGTTGCCAGGATCTTGCACGCCGTCAAGGGCAAGCGACAACTCATCATCTGGAACACAGGTTTTTCCCGTCTCCCATTGGTCAAAGACGGCGAGCACCTCTTGAGGATGTTGCAAGAAGCTCAACTTGCGCAACGTTTCGTCATCCACCTCAATAAGCTCGTCACAGGCTACTGAGCACGACCTGTTTTGCTGCAACCAAGCATGGGTAGCAACAAGCAAGCGAGCTCGGCGGTCTATAAGAATATCGCCCACAACTTTCGGACCTTCAGCAACGAAAACACCTTCCTGCCGACGATATTTCTTTTGTTCCAAAGAACGTATATATTTTACCTTCGCCTTACTTATCATGCTGCAAAGATACGAATAATTCATAGTTCAAGGTTCATTGTTCACAGATTTTTTATGGATAGTTCACCGATTAGAACTATTTTTTGTATTTTTGCAACATGATTGGGAACATGAAGGGCATCCTTCTCTGCCTGGCAACAGGCTTTCTACTGATGCTGACAAGCTGTTCGGTCACAAAATTTGTGCCCGAGGGGGAGCATATGCTCTCGAAGGTAGAGATTACTACCGATGACAAATCCCTTGACATCAGTACGCTCGAACCATACATCCGACAGAAAGGAAACTCCCGTTGGTTCTCGCTCTTCAAGATTCCGCTGGCTACCTACTCCCTGGCAGGACGCGACACGTCGAAATGGGTGAATCGCGTACTACAAAGAATCGGAGAAGAACCTGTTCTCTTCGATACCCTACAAGCAAGGCTTTCATGCGAAGACCTGCAAACAGCCATGCAAAACTTAGGTTATATACAAGCCAGCGTTGACATGACAACCAAGACCCGAGGGAAGAAACTAAAGATTCACTATCAACTACACCCTGGAAGTCCTTACACCATTGCCAGTATAGCCTATGACATCCAAGACTCTTTGGTGGAAAGATTTCTTGAAAAGAATGACTTTTGGCGCAATGGGTTGAAACCAGGGATTCCCTTCACCATCAATCAGCTCGACAGCGAGCGAAAACGAATCACGACATTCCTGATGAACAACGGTTATTACCGCTTCCATAAAGACTTTATCCAATATACCGCCGACTCCACCCTGTCCAACCAACAGATTGCCCTGACCCTTCACCTGTTGAAATACAAGGCCAACAGCCAAGCGGAAGAAACGTTGCATCCCAACTACTTCATTCGTAAGGTCACATGGCGAAGTAGCAACGATGAACGTGTACACCTCAGGAAAAAAGTCCTGGATTTCAATACGGCCATTGAAGAAAACGAACCATTCAGTAGCGCAAATCTACAGAAAACCTATAATAACTTCGCACGCCTGCAAGCGGTGAAATACACCAACATACGATTCCAGGAAGTTCCTGACTCGCAGTTGCTCGACTGTAATATACAAATCAGCACCAACAAGCCCTCCACCATTTCGTTCCAGCCTGAGGGCACCAACACGGCCGGAAACCTGGGAGCCGCAGCCTCGCTGACCTATGAGAACCGCAATCTCTTTCGAGGATCAGAAGTGCTAAGCATACAACTGCGAGGAGCCTTCGAAGCTATCACCGGACTTGACGGCTATCAGAATGAGGACTACGAGGAATACAACATGGAGACCAAATTGATGTTTCCTCGCTTTGTTGCTCCCCTACTCTCCCGCTCATTCAGGGAAAGAAGCACAGCAACAAGCGAACTGGCAGTAAGCTATAACTTACAGAACCGTCCGGAGTTCCACCGTAGAATATTCTCTACTGCATGGAGATACCGATGGAGCGAGCCTCACCATCACCTCAGCTATAGGTTTGACCTGCTCGACCTGAACTATGTCTATATGCCTTGGATCAGCGCAACATTCGAAAGGGAATACCTTGATAACGAAAACAGCAGAAATGCCATTCTGCGCTACAACTACGAAGACCTGTTTATCACCAAGATCGGATTCGCCATCGCTTACAACGATGGACGAAATGCTCTCAGGGCAAACATTGAGACGGCGGGCAACATGCTGAAGGGGCTGTCACACATGTTCAACTTCGAAGAAAACAGCTACGGACAATATACGTTCTTCAAGATTGCCTATGCCCAATATGCCAAGTTCGACTTCGACTACACCCGACTGTTTCAGCTCGATACAGACAACCAGATAGCGCTTCACGCTGACATGGGTATCGCCTATCCATACGGAAACAGCAACGTTCTGCCTTTCGAAAAACGCTACTTCTCCGGCGGAGCCAACTCCGTGAGAGGATGGAGCGTAAGAGGACTGGGACCAGGCAAGTTCAAAGGTACTGACGGACGTATCGACTTCATTAACCAGACGGGTGATATGAAGCTCGATATGAACATCGAATACCGTACCATACTATTCTGGAAATTCAATGGAGCTGTATTCGTTGATGCTGGAAACATTTGGACAATTCGAAAATATGAAGAACAGCCAGAAGGACAGTTCCGATTTAACAAGTTCTATCAGCAACTTGCAGTTGGCTACGGACTTGGCCTTCGACTGAACTTCGACTATTTCATCATTCGCTTCGATGCAGGAATGAAAGCTATCAACCCTGCCTACAACAGCCAGCAAGAACACTACGCATTCCTTCACCATAGCCTCAGGCGAGACTTCACGTTCCACTTCGCCGTAGGATTGCCATTCTGAAATACACAAAAAGAAAGTAACATGCCTATCATCAAGATAACAAACCTGTCAACGCCTGGAGTAGATGTTTTCGCAACACTCACAGAAGCCCAACTTCGCAACAAGCTCGAGCCATCAAAAGGAATCTTCATCGCCGAGAGCCCCAAAGTCATCAAGGTGGCACTTGATGCTGGCTATGAACCTGTCTCGTTGCTATGCGAGGAACGGCACATCGAAGGAGACGCTCAAGAGATTATCGCACGCTGCGGAGACATTTCCATCTACACGGGCAATCGCACTTTGCTCGCCGAACTAACAGGCTATACCCTCACCCGAGGCGTACTCTGCGCCATGCGTCGCCCCAAGCTCCCCACCGTTGCAGAACTTTGTTCACAAGCTCGCCGCATGGTTGTCATCTACGGCGTTGTCGATACCACCAACATCGGAGCCATCTTCCGCTCTGCCGCCGCCCTGGGTATCGATGCCGTTCTGCTCAGCCGCGATTCCTGCGACCCACTCAACCGTCGAGCCGTACGCGTGTCTATGGGTTCGGTATTTCTCGTTCCGTGGACGTGGCTCGACATTCCCCTGCCATCGCTTCACGCATACGGATTCAAAACGGCTTCCATGGCTCTCACCGACCAGTCGATATCTATCGACCACCCTCTGCTGAAACAAGAGGAACGCTTGGCCATTGTGATGGGAACAGAAGGCGATGGACTTCCCAGCGAAGTCATCACCTCTACTGACTACGTGGTTCGCATCCCCATGTCGCATCAGGTTGACTCGCTCAACGTTGCCGCTGCCGCTGCCGTCGCCTTCTGGGAACTGAGATGAACTTATTATATTTTTTTCATGACTAGAACAAGGGTTGCTTGAAGTTCATCATCAAGCGTTCCGTTCATTCGCACGGTTATTTCGTTGTCATTCTGAGATAGCAACGTATAAACAAACATTGGCTCATTTGTCTGCCTGTAATAAGTCTCTATCCTCCCACCGCTTATTCGCCAGGCATTTTCCATTGAGTGAAATACCACACATGAGCCATCTTTATTGAATTGAATGATTTTGCCGTTCTGAATAGAGCTGTTTGATCCTCTTTCTATAGTATAACTTTTCACGCTCCATGAAGTGCCAGCAACCTTATCAATTGTAATGGGTATGGTGATATTGTGATTAGTATCCACTTCTCGTAGAAAAACATACCTGAATGTCACGCCATTACTTGCAGTACCGTTCCAAGTCATTGTGTCATCACTAAAGTTTACAGTTATAACAAAAGTGCCTCCATTATTGCTCTTGGCAGTTATTTGATTGCCATTTACAGAATAAGTTCCTGTATAACCAAATGACTGGGCGGTAGAGGTGTATGTACCATTCTTATAAATGGTCACCTCCTTACCTACCATCAAATTTTGATATGTCGTGCCCCACCCTGTATCAATGCTCTGTGTACACATCCATGTACCGATGGCTTTATTAACAAGGTCTGAATCTTTTAGATTGCCATCGTCTCCATCATCATTGCTACACGAAAGCAAAATGGAGATAATCATGGCAAACATTCCGAAGGTATATATTTTGAATTGGTTCTTCTTGTTCATTATTCTCATTTTTCAGTTAGACAATCATATTGCTAAAGTTAGTACAAAAAGAAAAGCACCTGATTTCTTTCAGAAAAAGGAAATCAGGCACTTTCGTATAGAGCAGGACCTCAACGGAACCGCCTTTTACAAATGATACTACATGCCTACAGCATTACTGAGCCATGTGTAAACGCAGGAGCATACGCCAAAGAGGACGATGCCTGCGGTACAGACAGCCAGCGCAAGGCGCGTGTTGCAGTCGCTCTTGAACGCAGGAAGCGGGGTCTCAGTCTTCTTGATGTACATGGCCTTCACGATGAGCAGATAGTAGTAGAGTGACACTACGGTATTGATCAAAGCGATGAACACGACAAAGTAAGCGGCGAAGGAGCCTTGCTCGGCAGCTGCCATGAAGACGAAGAACTTAGAGAACATTCCTGCAAAAGGCGGGATGCCGGCCAGCGAGAAGAGCGCAAGCGTCATGAGGAACGACAGGCGCGGATTGGTCTGATAGAGACCATTGTAGCTATCCATATCCGTAGTACCGCCATTGTTGTGCTCAACAACATTGATCACGGTGAAGACAGCCAGGTTTGCTGCCACGTAAACCAACGTGTAGTACATCAAGGCTGTGACACCCATTGCGGAGTTTCCTACCACAGCAAGCATGATATAGCCCGCCTGTGAGATGGAGCTGAACGCCATGAATCTCTTGAGCTCACTCTGGCGGATGGCGAACAGGTTGGCAATGGTGATGGAGAGCACGATGGTGATGTAGAGCATGTACTCCCAGTATTCCGTCAGGGGTGCGAACACCTTCATCAGAATGGTACACAGCGTGAATGCTGCAGCACCCTTGGAAATAACGCTCAGGTATCCCGTAACAGCAGTCGGAGCACCCTGATAGGTGTCGGCTGTCCAAAAGTGGAAGGGAACAAGCGAGAGTTTGAAGCCCAATCCGCTGAAGAAGAAGACAAGTCCTGCAATCAGCAACACAGGTGTGTAGTATGCTCTGTTGACAATCAGTGACAGGTTGGCTGCTGCATCATCGAAATAGAGCGTCCCCATAGCCGCATAGAGCAGCGAGATGCCGAAGAGCATGACAGCACTTGAGAATGTGGCGGTGAGGATGAACTTGGCACCGGCCTCTGCGGAGAGTTTCTTCCACTTGTCCATTGCGACAAGACATGCTACAGGCACGCTTGCCATCTCAAGACCGAGGAAGAAGAGCAGGAAGTGGCCGGAGGACATCATGACATACATGCCAAGCAACGTAGAGATGATGAGCATATAGAACTCACCTTCATAGTTGCTTTTCGCGAGCCACGACTGTGCCATGATGCACACAACCAAGGTTCCGGCTGTGAGCACAACCTTCATGGCAGCTACGGCAGGCGTGGTGACATATAGGCCGGCAAATGCCTGAGCGGGTTCGGATGCCAACGCACACACGGCTGTTTGTGCAAGGAGCAGAATACACGCCAAAGACGAGAGCGAGGAATGCTTCTTCTCACTCTTCATCAGCGCAAAGTCTGCTAAGAAAACGATAATCAAGGCGGCGACGAGCGTTGCCTCGGGAATCATATTTAGAAATTGTCCGTAATTCATATTCTTATTTGACGATTTGACGATTTCACTATTTGACTATATCACTATTTCACTATTTGACAATTATACGATTTCACTTTCTTTCTTACCCTTCGGCCTTTAAAGGATGTTCCCAAGGATGGGTACCAAGGCGTTGTCGATGATGGGCTTGAAGAAGAACGGGGTGAGTCCAAGTCCTGCGACACAGAAGATGAGGCAGGCAACAGCTACACGCTCGTCCCAAGTGGCATCGGTGAGCAGTTCATAGTGAGGATCGGCAACCTTGCCCATCAGTATCTTACCGGCAACACGCAGAATGTAAACCGCTGTCACGACGATAGAGGTACAGGCAATGATGGTGCAAACGCGACGGAAGGTGTCGGAATTCTCAAAGGAACCCACGAAGATGGTCATCTCAGCGGTGAAACCAGAGAAGCCCGGCAAACCGAGGTTAGCAAGACCGGCAATCAGATAGCCAACGGCAAGGAAGGGCATAATCTTCATGAGTCCGCCCAACTTACGTACGTCACGCGTATGGGTGCGTCCGTAAATCATACCGATGAGCGCAAAGAAGAGGGCTGTCATCAAACCGTGTGAAAGCATCTGCAGGATAGCTCCTGAGCAGGCGTTCTGAGTGGTCATCAGCAGAGCGAAGAGTACAAGTCCGCAGTGGCTCACCGATGAATAAGCGTTGATGTACTTCAGGTCGGTTTGCACGCAGGCACTCAAGGCTCCATACACGACGGAGATGGTGGTCAGGATCAGGAATATCCAAGCCAGTTGGTTGGCAGCCTCGGGCAACAGGTACATTGCAACACGGAAACAGCCATAGCCTCCAAGCTTCATCAGCACACCAGCATGAAGCATCGACACAGCTGTAGGTGCGGAAGCATGACCGTCAGGAGACCATGTGTGGAACGGGAACATCGCACCCAGCACACCGAAACCGATGAAGATGAACGGGAAGAAGACCTTCTGCACGGCTACGGGAATGAGATGAGATGTCAACGCAATCTCATTGACGTTCATTGTATAGGTACCGCTGAACTGTCCGTTGAAGAAGTAGATGCCAAGGATACCGATGATGAGAAGTGCGGAACCTCCCATCAGCATCAGCGTAAGCTTCATGGCAGAATACTCCTTGGCACCACTTCCCCACACTCCGATAAGCAGGTACATAGGAATAAGTGCCACCTCGTAGAACATGAACATGGTGAAAAGGTCTATCGAGATAAAGAAGCCATAGACACCGGTGCTCAGCAGGGTGAACCAGAGGAAGTATTCCTTGGTGAGCGGTTTGAGCTGCCATGAGGCGAAGGTTCCCGTGAAGACGATGATGCTCGAAAGGAGCAGCATGACAACAGAGATACCATCGACACCAATGGCGTAGCAGATGTTAAGCGGAGCAAACCAGGAGATGCTGTCTTGCAGCAACATGACATCTGTGTTGCCTGCCGCACGTTCCTGTACGAAATAGACGGTCAGCCAGATGGACAAAGCCAGCAAACACGAGGAACCGGCCACCATCACGCCCCGCACCTGGTTCAGGTTGCTTGAGAGCCAAAGGCCCAGCAACATCAGAGCGGGTATTAGTACGAATAATGTTAGTATATTCATAATCGTTTATTCTTATAAGTCTTATAGGTCTTATAGGTCAAATAGGACCTATATACATAATAGGATTAACGTTAATGCGACAGTACCGGTGAGGAACCATACAGCATACTGGCGTACATCGCCACTCTGCCACGGGCGGATGCTCTCTCCGGCCTCGCTGGTGCCCCAAGCCAGGAAGTTGAACGTGCCGTCGATGACGTGACGGTCGAACCAGGCAATGGGCATGGATACGCAACGGAAGATCACCTTATGCGTGACAAACTGCCAGATCTCGTCCTGATAGAAACGCTTGTAGGCTGCACGATGCAGCTTCGGGAACGTCTTGTACAGGCGGTCGGCAATCGGTTGGCTCTCGCCTTTATAGATATAGGTGGCGAGACAGATGCTCAGGATGGCAATGATCGTACTGGTAGCGGCAATCTGCGTGTCGAAATGAATGGTATAGTCGGTTCCTGCTGCGGAAACGAAGCTACCAAACGAGCCACCCCATCCGAGGAAGCCTGCCAACGTGGAGTAGATACCGACACCAAGCGTAATCAGCGTAAGCACAATCAAGGGTATCGTCATCGTCAGCGGAGCCTCATGCGGCGTGTGATTCTTATGTGCCTCAACGTTCTCTGTTCCCCAGAAGATGCCATAGTACAGACGGAACATGTAGAATGCGGTCATAGCGGCAATACCGGTCATGATCCAACCCACCACAGGACTATACTGGAAACATGCCGTGATAATCTCATCCTTTGAGCTGAAGCCCGAGAAGAAAGGAATACCGGCGATGGCAAGGCAAGAGATGAAGAACGTGGCATTGGTGATAGGCATGTATTTGCGAAGACCACCCATGAAAGCCATCTCGTTGGAGTGGACGGCGTGGATGAT
>JAFSWU010000274.1 GCA_017444365.1 Prevotella sp. | reverse complement strand
TATGGCTTCAACAAGCTGTACCTGATGATGGAGAAACAGCACAACCGCGGTCAGGAGGGTGCAGGTATCGCGTCGGTCAGTCTGAAGAACGACCCCGGCACGGAGTATATGTTTCGCGAGAAGGCCGAAGGCAAGGATGCCATCACGGAAGTGTTCTCCCGCGTCAGCGAAGCGATGAATGGCGAACTGCTGATGGGCCACCTGCGCTATTCCACCACTGGCAAGAGCGGACTGACGTATGTCCATCCCTTCCTGCGCCGCAACAACTGGCGGGCGAAGAACCTCTGCCTGTGCGGCAACTTCAACATGACGAATATCAACGAGGTGTTCCGCTTCCTGACGGCGCAGGGACAGTCGCCGCGCGTCTATGGCGACGCTTATATCACGCTGGAACTTATGGGCCACCGGCTGGATCGCGAGGTGGAGCGGCTGTTTGAGGAAGCCAAGGCGAAGGGGTTGGAAGGGCTTGACATCACGCAATATATTGACGACCACGTAGACATGGGCAATGTGCTGCGCACCACGATGCAGCACTACGACGGCGGCTACGTGATGTGTGGTCTGACGGGCTCTGGCGAGATGTTCAGCGTGCGCGACCCGTGGGGCATCCGTCCGGCGTTCTATTATCGCGACGACGAGATCATCGCCTTAGCCAGCGAGCGCCCCGTGTTGCAGACAACCTTCGACCTGCAGTACGAAGACATCCATGAGTTGCAGCCCGGCGAGGCGCTCATCGTGCGTAAGAGCGGGGAGAGTCGACTGGAACACATCATGCCCGCCCAGCAGTTGAGTGCCTGCTCGTTCGAACGCATTTACTTCAGCCGCGGTTCAGACCGTGACATCTACCAAGAGCGCAAACGCTTGGGCGAACAGCTGACACCCGCCATACTGAAAGCCATTGACGGCGATGTGGAAAACACCGTCTTTTCGTATATCCCCAACACGGCCGAGGTGGCCTACTACGGCATGACCGACGGCTTCCGCAAGATGGGGCACGACGTGCGCACAGAAAAGGTGGTGTGGAAGGACATCAAACTACGCACCTTTATCTCAACGAACTCCGAGCGCAACGACCTGGCCGCCCATGTCTATGACATCAGCTACGGCAGCCTGCGGCCATACAAGGACAACCTCGTCATCATTGACGATAGCATTGTGCGAGGCACGACGCTCAAAGAGAGCATCTTTAAGATTCTGGACCGCCTGCACCCGAAGAAGATAGTAATGGTGTCAAGTTCGCCGCAGATTCGCTATCCTGACTTCTACGGCATCGACATGGCCCGTTTGGAAGAGCTTTGCGCCTTCCGTGCTGCCATGGCCCTCATTCATGAGCGGAAAATGGAGCAACTGATAAACGAGATTTACAGAAAGGCATGCGAAGCTTTAGGCAACCAAACACCCACTCCTTCGGAGGGGCTTGGGGAGGCTCCTATCCGCCGCATCTACGAGCCGTTCACCGTCGACGAGATCAACGGCAAGATTGTAGAGATGCTGCGGCCCAAGGGTATGCAGGCTCCCATTGAGCTGGTGTTCCAAAGCATTGAGGGGCTGCATCAGGCATGTCCCAACCATCCTGGCGACTGGTACTTCACGGGGCATTATCCCACCCCTGGCGGCGTGCGCATGGTGAATCAGGCATTTATAAACTATGTAGAGAGAAATGATGAGACAAGCAAGACTAATCCTTGACGACGGCAGCGAGTTCCTTGGCTGCTCTTTTGGCTACTACGGCAATGCCGTGGGTGAGGTAGTGTTCAACACCGCCATGACGGGCTATCCCGAGAGCCTGACCGACCCAAGCTATGCCGGGCAGATTCTGGTGATGACGTATCCGCTGGTGGGAAATTATGGCGTGCCAAGCCCGCAACTATGGGAGAGCGACCGCATTTATATGAAGGGCCTGGTAGTAGCCGACTATAGCGAGCTGTATTCGCACTGGAATGCCAAGGAGTCGCTGGCCTCGTGGCTGAAGCGCGAGAAGATTCCTGCCATTACCGGCATTGACACAAGGCGCCTGACGAAGGTGCTTAGAGAGCATGGCGTGATGATGGGAAGAATAAGCCTCACCCCTTGCCCCTCTCCAAAGGGAGAGGGGAGTATATACTCTCAAGACTACGGTTCCGTGAACTGGGTGGAGCAGGTGAGCTGTAAGGAGGTCATTACCTACAAGCCCCATACAGCAGCGGTGGCAAACTCTGCACTCAAGCGCGTGGTGCTTGTAGACTGCGGCGTGAAGGCGAACATCATCCGCTGTCTGCTGAACAGGGGCGTTGAAGTCATCCGCGTACCTTGGGACTACGATTTCAACCAGTTAGACTTCGACGGTCTCTTCCTAACCAACGGCCCCGGCGACCCGGAACAATGCGATGTGACAGTGAGACATATCAGGACTTTCTTGGAGAACGAATCGAAAAAGGTAACTACTCCCCTCTCCCTGTGGAGAGGGGCAAGGGGAGAGGCTTATTCTTCCCATCATCACGCCATGCTCTCTAAGCACCTTCGTCAGGCGCCTTGTGTCAATGCCGGTAATGGCAGGAATCTTCTCGCGCTTCAG
>JAFSWU010000273.1 GCA_017444365.1 Prevotella sp. | reverse complement strand
GTAGATCCACGTGTCAGCACCGCTTGTGTCATAGCACGGAGCCGTGAACCAGATGACATTCGAACCACCCAGTTCCACCGAGTAGTTGTCGGGATCATCCTCATACGAGAGTTCTGCCGCCGCCGTCTGTGGCAGCAGCCATGCGAAGAGCGCCAGCAGCAGCATCATCTGCCAAGGCTTGCCCTGAGCCCGTAGAACAGACCGCTCTCGCCTGTTGTTTGTAGATTTGTTGTACATAATGGATGATTTTAATATGATTATTATTTTGTTGTCTCGTTTGTTTTAGGTTCTTGATTCATGAACACCTTCACTGGCTTTTAGTCACATTTCTCTGCAAATTTACACATATTTTCACAAATCACCACATCTGAACCCGTTTTTTTAAAAATTTCTTTTCGCGCTAAGTTTTGTTCGAAGCCCCCTCTTCTCGTACTTCCACAGGGATTTGGAGTATCGTCTTCACTCTCGAAACTTATTGAAATTATTTGACAAGAGACCTCACGAGAATCGCGTATTTGTGAGCGAGGAGTCTTTCGCCTCCAAATACGCGAGTATTTCGAGGTTTTAGCAAACGACTGATTATTAGACATTTAGCTCACCAAGCTCTGCTTTAGAGGATTTGGAGATGTCAGTTTTGGAGTGTAACTCTTAGAGTTGCATCTCACAACTCAATGTTCCGACCCTTTCAACTCAATGTAACAAGCTCCTCATTCCATTGAGTTGAGGGTGCAAAAGCATAGCTTTGAGCTCCTCGTTCCATTGTTCCGACACCATGAAGGCATCAAACCACCTGCACAATACCGCTGTTCTGTGCAACTTCCCGTTCTAAAATACAACTTTCAGAAGAGCGTTTTTTTGGCTAAATAATTTTACAAAGATGAAGGATGAAAGATGAAGGATGAAGGAGAGGAGAGAGGATACCGTGGGCAATGAACGGCGACCCCTCCAGGGGCATCTTACTTGGTACACTTTCTCTATCCGGGGGTACTCGCTACGCTCGCACCCTCGGTTATTGAGCGTTGACGCTTTCAGCGTCATCTTATTATTTGGACATAATATCCATAGAAACGGGCTGAAAGCCCAGCAAGCACTTAGCCCAGGGCATCGCCCTGGGTAAGCAAACGTACCGAGATATCCTGTTCGCCCTGTAAGGGCAGAAGCGGTACAATTGTAGTAAGAGATGAGGGCTTCTGCCCTTACAGGGCGAGTGAACCCCTTCACCATTCAAACCCAGGGCGATGCCCTGGGCTATGGGCTGATTGCCCCTTCAGGGCATCTTACTTGTTACTGAGCGGAGATGCCTTCAGGGCATCTTACTTGTTACTGTGCGGAGATGCCTTCAGGACATCTTACTTGTTACTGAGCGGTGACACTTTCAGCGTCATCTAACTCCTCTATTGCGAAAGTGGAATGAGGTAGAAGTGACATTAAAAAGGAACGCGAGCAAAAATAGAGTTAAAACTACAGGAAAAGTGTTAAAAGTACATGAAAAACTGTTAACTGTACACTTTATTCCAAAATTATTCATTACCTTTGCACCGAAATTTTGTTTAGGCCCTTACTGATTGATTGGGCGAAAGAAAATTTTTAGTTAACAGAAAGGCTTTAATGCCATCAGAAAACCTAAGTATAATGAGATTAAGAAAGATTATCAAGACACTGGCACTGACATCATTGTTTACTCTGGCAACCCAACCGGCAGCAGCTCAAGACCTTCTTGCACGACAGGCTCCTGTAGATCGCAAGATGAAGAAAGTGGACACGCTGGCCTTGCGTCGCATTATCAATCAGGAAAACTTTGAGTCACCTGCCGCAGATTTGTATGCCGACTGGAACAATGGTCACGTGCATCTGCGTCAGAACACACTGCCAGATAACTACCGTATCGACTTGCGCAACTTCTGTATGCCTACACCCAGCCGGGTGGTGACCAGCAACTATGGTCCCCGCTGGGGGCGCAACCACGAGGGTCTTGATATTAAGGTATATACGGGCGACACCATCCGTGCCGCATTCAGCGGAAAGGTGCGCATTGTGAAATGGGACGGCAGAGGCTATGGTAAGTACGTGGTGATTCGCCACAACAACGGACTGGAGACTGTCTATGGACACCTGTCAAAGCAGTTGGTGGTGGAAGACCAGCAGGTTCGCGCAGGCGACGTGATTGGCTTAGGCGGCAATACGGGACGCAGTCAGGGTTCTCACCTCCACTTCGAGACTTTGCTCAACGGAGTACCCATCAACCCTGCCCTGCTTTTCGACTTCCGCAATCAGGATGTGACTGGCGACTACTACGTGATTCATCGCGACACCTATGCTGCAGAGGCTGCGGAAGCAACAAGGCTGCGTGGCAAGATGGGGAATGGTGGCTATACCCCCGAAATGGTGTATGGCAACGACGCACCGGCCTTCAACCCCGCCAAGCAGACAAGCAGTTCCTCTGTACGCGAGTCTTCTGGGGCGAAACAATATCATAAGGTGAAGAAGGGCGAGACACTGGCAGCCATTGCCCGCAAGCGCCACACCACGGTTGACAAGCTGTGCAAGCTGAACCGTATCAGCAAGTCCATGCGCATTCGTCCAGGACAGATTATCAGATACTCATAAAGGTAAAAAAGTAAAAGGGTGAAAAGGGGAAAAAGCACAAAAGGTACAAGAAATATAAAGGTAAAAAGTTAAACATCGGGAGAAGGAACAAAGTCTGGGCTTTGTTCCTTTTTTTATTTCAAGTTGCGCAATACAAACCACACGTGCATGGCGAGCGTAGTGAGCAGTCCATAGTGACTGCGCATGACAGCAAACCGCTCCTGCAAGGAGGCACGATGGTTCTTGATGCTCATCCCCCCCTCAAGATAGTTGACCAATACAGCAGGCACACGTCTTAATGGCAGTTGACGTTGCTCGGCTTGATACATCACCCGTATGCACCAATCTACATCGGCACTATAACGGTAGTCCAGGTTATAAGGAACCTCACGCGCAATCTCCGTACGGGCATAGAAGGCCTGATGGCAAACCAGCATTCCCCATTTGAATGAACGCCAAGAAAGATGACGGGGCGGTTGCAGTCTCCTGTGATAGAGAAAGTTCCCTTCGTTGTCAACCACATCCGTGTCGCCATACATCACACCAGGTTCCTTGCCGTCCCGTTCCTTCGCCTCCGCATAGGTGTCGGCAACCGCCTTTAGGGTGTGGGCAGAAGGCAACACATCGCCTGCATTCAGGAAGACGAGATAGTCGCCTGTTGCCATGCGCAAGGCCTTGTTCATCGCATCATAGAGGCCGTGGTCGGGCTCCGACACGAGGGTCACCCGATGTCTGCCCTGCCCTTCCTCGCTTTGCTGTTTGTATGTAGCCACCATTTGTAACGTTGCATCCTTCGAAGCACCGTCTATAATCAAATGCTCCACCTCGTCATAGCTCTGAGCGAATACGCTGTCGAGTGTGCGCTGCAACACCGGCGCAGCGTTAAAGGTTACTGTTACAATACTGAATCGAATCTTCATATCGCTATCAGGATTTCTGGGTTATTGACTGATAAAGTTGCTGGTATTGGCTGGCAACGACATCTTCGCTGTATCGGCTGACAACATTCTCCCGCAATTGCTGCAAAGGAATATCAGCCGTCAGTCCCCAGGCAATACCCTGGGCAAGGTCATCTACAGACAGGCGCTCGGCCAAATAGCCGGTGTGCAGGTGCTCAATGATGTCGGCCTGTCCACTTCCCGCAAAAGAAACGGGAATGCTTCCGCATGCCTGCGCCTCAATCAGCGTCTGCCCGAATGTCTCGTAGAAGGAAGAAGACACCGTCACATTTGATGCCGAGTAGATCTGCGACAACGTCTTCTCACTGTTGATATAGCCCAAAAGCGTGTAGGGCACAGGAATCTCCTGCAACAACTCAGGGCGGCGGATGCCTCCAAACAGCAACAGCCGTACTTCGGAAGCCGCGAAGCGACCCGTTTCAACGAGCTTTCTCATGGCGTTCACCAAATACTCAAAGCCTTTGATGGGGTCATCGATTCGGGCTGCACCAAACGAAATCACGTATCGCTCGCCAATTCCTAATTGTTTACGGGCAACGGAGCGGTCTATAGGAACAAACTGCTCTAAGCTGATCGAATTGGGAATGGTGGTGATGGGCAAGCGTCCAATGAGGGTACTCCTCCGTGCACAGGCTGCCAACCAGTTACTCACCGCCACGAAATGCAAGCGTTGGGCATTGGCATATATCTGCTGCTTACGATGGAACACGCGATGAGCCAAGTCCGCATCGCCCGCTCTGCGCAGATAGGGACAATGGCCACATTCCGTCTCGTAGCAGTTGCACTCGTAAACATGGTGACAGATGGCTGTGAGCTCCCACATGTCGTGCATGGTCCACACAACGGGTTTCCCACTTTCAAGAATCTTCTGTAGCGAATGCAAGGAGAGCATCCCCTGATTGATCCAGTGCAAATGAATGACATCGGCTTCGCGAAACTCTTTCAGTCGCGTGATGTCGGTACCCGCATTGGCAATGTCGATCTTGAACAGGTTCTTGCGACTGAAGCACTGATGGAAAAAGATACACCACCGCTCCCACAGGAAATGCAACGTATGGAGACAACGGTTCACTGTCACCACGGAGTGATGGTCGGTCTGCTTCTTACCCACCAACATCATTGCCTCCACTCCGTTGTTGTTCAAAGCCGTCATCAGGCGATGGGCTGCAACAGCTGCCCCACCCGTCAGTTCGCTCGTGTTCACTATGAGTACTTTCATCAACTTGCCCAATTTTGAAACAAAGGTAATAGAATTCAAGGGAAAAACCATGAAAACAAAGGAAAAAAACACCGAAAAAGGCGTTTTTTCGTTGATTTATATCAAACTCTAAAAAATAATTGAAAAAAATACACCCAAAAATTTGGAAGTTACAAAAAAACGTCGTACCTTTGCATCGTCAAAAGGTTAATAGATTGTTTAGGTTAGTAGTAATAGATTTAGGTTTTTAGTTATTAGGTTTAAGGTAATTTTTAAACGTTGTTTAACGGATAACAATGGTGACCGTGAGGCCCCCATTAGTTTTGAAAAGGATTTTTAGTTAAACATAGGCTCGTACGTCACTGCTCGTTGAGAGTAGTGGCGTACTTTTTTATAGGAATAAAAAACTGTATTCGCGTGGAATACAGCATACGGGTACTATGAAAACGAAGGGAAAGAATGGGAAGAATCTTGAATCAAGAATAGATCAGGGCAACCGCAAAGGCAGAGATGCCTTCTTCACGGCCGGTGAATCCGAGGCGCTCGGTTGTTGTTGCCTTAATGGAGACGCAGTCCTCGTCAATGCCCATCACCTTGGCCAGACATGCTTGCATTGCGGGAATATGAGGATTGAGCTTGGGGCGTTCCGCACAAACCGTGGCATCGATGTTGCCCACACGATAACCTTTCTCGGATAGCAGCTCCACCGTCTTGCGCAAAATAACCTTGCTGTCCATGTCGAGCGTGTCGGCTGACGTATCAGGGAAATGGTAGCCGATGTCGCGCATGTTGGCCGCACCGAGCAGCGCATCGCAGATGGCATGTATCAACACATCGGCATCACTATGTCCCAACAAACCCATTGAGTGCTCCAAACGGATGCCACCCAACCAGAGCGCACGACCTTCCACCAACTGGTGGACATCGTAGCCCATTCCAACACGAGGAATACTCATCATCTTCTACGGAATAAATCTTTGATACCATCCATGTCGAAAGACAAGGTGAAGCGCATGGTCTGGTCAAGAGGATTACTCTTGGCCGTTGCTATGACATAGCCGGCATCGAGCGAGAACACATTCATACGGAAGCCTGCACCAACGGTGAAGTACTTTCTGTTACCTTTGGTCTCTGCCTCGTGGTGATAACCAGCACGGAGAGAGAACT
>JAFSWU010000272.1 GCA_017444365.1 Prevotella sp. | reverse complement strand
GGATGAAGGATGAAGGATGAAAAATTAAAAATATAAAACTATACGATTATGAAAAAAATCATGTTCATGAGCATGGCACTTGTGACGTTATTGTTCACAGGATGTAACGAAGAAAAGAAGCCCGCGATTTCGGCCGACACCAACAAAGTTGACTCGCTTGAGCGGATTGTTGAGCAAAAGGACAACGAGATCAACGACATGCTGGCAACGCTCAATGCCATTCAGGACGGCTTCCGCCAGATTGCCGAGGCAGAGAACCGCGTTAGCATTGTAAAAGATGGTGAGGGAACGGACAAGGCCGCACAAATCAAGGAGAACATACAGTTCATTGCGAACACGATGCAGCACAACCGTGAACTCATCAACAAGCTGCGCCAACAGGCTCGTGAGAGTTCTGTGAAAGGCGAGCAGCTGAAGAACACAATTGAGGGACTGGTGCAGCAGCTTGAAGAAAAGAATGCTGAACTGCAGAAGCTTCGTGCCGAGCTGGATGCCAAGGACATTCATATCACAGAGCTGAACGAGAACATCAACAACCTGAATCAGAACGTTGCCGAGTTGCAGACCGAGAGCAGCCAGAAGAGCCAGACCATCAGCAACCAAGACAAGCAGCTGAATACCGCATGGTATGTCTTCGGAACCAAGAAGGAGCTGAAGGAGCAACACATCATCGAGGGTGACCGTGTTCTGCAGGCCAACTTCAACAAGAGCTACTTCACGAAGATCGACATCCGTGTTGACAAAGAAATCAAGCTCTATTCAAAGAATGCGAAAATCCTGACCACACACCCATCGAGCAGCTACACGCTCACTCAGGATGCCAACAAGCAGTACGTGTTGCGTGTAACCAACCCGCAACTGTTCTGGTCAACCAGCAAGTATTTGGTAGTCATGGTGAAGTAGTTTCAGGAGTTTCAGGAGTTCCAGGAGTTTCAGAAGTTTTTGTAGTTCCTGGAATTCTTATTTCCTTTTTGATTTAAAGAATTCCATCATGAGCTCGCCGCACTCGGCGGCGAGCACACCCGTTGTCACCTCGCACCGTTTATGCATGGCGCGAGGTGCATATAGTTGGTATCCCCTTTTCTCGTCGGCCGCTCCATAGACCACGCGCCCCATCTGTGCCCACCCGATGGCACCGGCACACATGGTGCAAGGCTCCACCGTCACATACAGCGTACACTCGGGCAGATACTTTCCACCCAAAGCATTGGCAGCCGCCGTGATGGCCTGCATCTCGGCATGTGCCGTCACGTCGCACAAAGTCTCGGTCAGGTTATGCGCACGGGCAATGATACGATCCTTGCATACCACCACCGCCCCGATGGGAATCTCATCGGCATCGAAAGCCATGTGCGCCTCGTCAAGTGCCCGCTGCATGTAGAACTCATCCTTTTTCTGTTGTTCCTCTGAAGTCATATTCATGCTTTTTGCTTGCAAAAGTACAATAATATTTTGATGTATAGAATAAAATCGCTAATTTTGCAAGAAATAAAAAACCTACTCATGCCAACCAAGCTCATACGCCTCAGCGAAACCGACTCCACCAATCGCTTCCTGCGCGACTATACCCCGGCAGCGGATGAACCGTTGACGGTCTGCGTGGCCGACTACCAGACAGCCGGTCGGGGCTGCGGCTCCAACACCTGGGAGAGCGAGCGTGGCAAGAATCTCACCTTCTCCGTGCTCACCCACCCCACAGGCCTTGCGCCAACCAAGCAGTTCCTGCTCTCCATGGCGGGTGCTCTTGCCTTGAAGCAAGTGCTTGACGGCCTTGTCAATGACATCACGCTGAAATGGCCCAACGACATCTACTGGCGCGACTGCAAACTCAGCGGAACGCTGATTGAAACACGACTCTCTGGCAGCACCATCCGCGATTGCATTTTCGGCATTGGCCTCAACGTCAACCAACGCCAATTCCTTAGCGATGCCCCCAACCCCGTGTCGCTTTATCAGATTCTGGGGCACGAGGTGGATCAAGAGTCTCTCCTTCAGCATATCATTGAAGCTTTCACTAATCGGATGCAGATGTTGGCTGACGGGTGCGCGGATGACATCCTCAACGATTACAAGAACAGCCTGTATCGCCGGGAAGGGTATCATCACTATCGTGACCCAAAGGGTGAGTTCGAGGCGGCGATTATCGATGTGGAGCCCGACGGACATCTGTTGCTTCGTGACCGGCAAGGTGAGCTGCGCCGATACGCCTTCAAGGAAGTGGGGTTCGGAGAGAAATGAGAAATGAGAAATGAGAGATGAAAGTCGTCAAATCGTTAAATAATCAAATCGACAAATCGTATAATAGTCAAATAGTAAAATCGTCAAATTATAAGATTGTATGAGATTTAACAGAATTCTTTTGAAGCTTAGCGGCGAGAGTCTGGCCGGTGTACAAGGACACGGCATCGACCCTCAGCGTTTGTCTGACTATGCCCAGCAAATCAAGGAAGTACAGGAAATGGGCGTGCAGATTGGTATCGTCATCGGTGGCGGCAACATCTTCCGCGGACTCAGCGGTTCACAGAAAGGCTTCGACCGAGTGAAAGGAGACCAGATGGGCATGTGCGCCACAGTCATCAACTCACTGGCATTGAGTTCCGCCCTTGGTGCCATCGGTGTCAAGAACAAGGTGCTCACCGCCATCCGCATGGAGCCTATCGGCGAATTCTATTCCAAGTGGAAAGCCATCGAAGCCATGGAAGCAGGCTATGTATGCATCTTCTCTGCCGGAACCGGTTCGCCCTACTTCACCACCGACACGGGCTCATCGCTGCGCGGCATTGAGATTGAGGCCGATGTCATGCTGAAGGGCACACGTGTTGACGGTGTCTATACTGCCGACCCCGAGAAGGATCCCACAGCAACGAAGTTCACCGAAATCACCTACAACGAGGTGCTTGCCCGCGGACTGAAAGTGATGGACCTCACTGCCATCTGCATGTGCAACGACAACAACCTGCCCATCTATGTGTTCAACATGGACATCGTCGGTAACCTGCGCCGCGTGATGGAAGGCGAGGAAATCGGAACGCTCGTACACAGGTAAATGCATCGAATCATTCCCAAGGAATATCTTTCAACACAAAACCATCTATGAAGTACAATGAATTAGGGAAGACCGGCATGCGACTATCGCAAGTGGGTCTTGGAGCTTCGTCGTTGGGTGGTGTCTTCCACACCTTCGACGAAGCAAGGGGTATCGATGCCGTGGCCAAGGCCATCGAGCTGGGCATCAACTATATTGACGTTTCACCCTACTACGGCCACTACAAGGCCGAGCAGGTGCTGGGTAAAGCACTCCGCCAGATTCCGCGCGACCGCTACTTCCTGTCAACGAAGGTTGGGCGCTACGGAGCCGACGGCAAGAACACATGGGACTACTCCGGCAAGAGGGCTCAGGAGAGTGTCGGCGAAAGCATGGAGCGGTTGGGCATCGAACATATCGACCTCATCTTCGTCCATGACATTGAGTTTGCCGACCTGCACCAAGTAGTTGAAGAGACACTGCCCGCCCTTGTCGAACTGAAGCAGAAAGGACTGGTGAGCCATGTGGGCTGTACCGACCTGCAGTTGGAGAACCTGCAATGGGTCATCGAGCATTCAGAACCTGGCACCATCGAGGCCGTGATGAACTTCTGCCACTACTGTCTGAACGACGACCGTCTGGCCGACTTCCTCGACTTCTTCGAGACCAACGGCGTTGGTGTCATCAACGCCTCGCCCTTCGCCATGGGCCTGCTCACCGAGCGCGGCGTTCCCGAGTGGCACCCCGCCCCGCAGACGCTGGTACAGGCATGCCGCCGTGCTACCGACTACTGTCGCGAGCACAACTACCCCATCGAGAAACTCGCCATGCAGTTCTCCGTGAGCAATCCGCGCATCGCATCGACCATCTTCAGCACCACCCGTGCCGAGAACATCGAGAAGAACCTCGCCTATGCCGAGAGTCCCATCGACTGGCAACTGGCAGAGGACGTGCGCCGCATCATCGGCGACCAGCAGCGCGTCACGTGGAAGAACACCTAACTATGCATTATGCATTATGAATTAAGCATTATGAATTACCCACTAATCGACACCCACGCCCACCTGTGGCTCCATGTTGACACCGTGGTCAACGGGCAACCCATCCATCCGATGGAGCACAACCGCAGCCGCTCCCTCTTCTTTGGCGAAGAGGTGCAGATGCTGCCCCCCTATCTGATTGACGGGAAGAACACCGCCGAGGTTTTCCTCAGCAACATGGACTATACCCAGGTGTCGGCAGCCGTCATCACCCAGGAGTTCATCGACGGCTTGCAAAACGACTACTTGGCAGACGTGGCACGCCGCTATCCCGACCGTTTCTTTGTGTTCGGCATGGCCGACTATCGCCAAAGCGGATGGATGGAGGAAGTGAGGCGACTGGTCGGAGCCGGCTTCCGAGGCATCAAGGTTCCCGCCGCCCGCATGACCGACACACCGCTCAACAGTCCCACCATGATGCAGCTGTTCGACTACTTGGAAGAGCAGGACATTCTGTTGGGCATCGAATTGGCGGAAGGTCCCCGACAGGCCGCGGAGATGGAAGACGTGGTCAAGGCTCATCCCAAGCTGTGTGTGGTGATCGGTCACTTTGGCATGTCGCCCCGCGACAACTGGTTCGACCAGATCCGTCTGGCGCGCCACCCAAACGTCTATATCGAGAGTGGCGGCATCACATGGCTCTACAATGCCGAGTTCTACCCCTACCCTTCCGCCATGCAAGCCATCCGGCAGGCTGCCGACGAGGTGGGGATTGAGAAACTGATGTGGGGAAGCGACTATCCGCGCACCATCACGGCCATCACCTACAAGATGTCCTACGACTTCATTCTGAAGAGTTCCCTGCTCACCGACAACGAGAAACAACTCTTCCTCGGCGGCAATGCCCGTCGCGTGTTTGGTTTCCAACACCTGGTGGAGATGCCCTATATCAAAAACATGTCTGAATAAAAAACAAGTAAAAACAAACCAAGCAGTATGTCCTCATCTACTAAACCCCCATTGGTTCCAAGGAAATACCTCTTTACGTTCATCCTCATCACGTCGCTCTTCGCGCTGTGGGGATTCGCCAATGACATCACCAATCCCATGGTTGCCGCCTTCCAGACAGTCATGGAACTGTCGGCCACCAAAGCCTCGATGGTACAGTTTGCCTTCTATGGCGGCTATGCCACCATGGCCGTACCCGCAGCCCTCTTCATCCGCAAGTACAGCTACAAGAGCGGCATCCTGCTGGGACTGGCACTCTATGCCACGGGAGCCTTTCTCTTCATCCCCGCGGCAGCCTATCAGGAATTCACCTTCTTCTGCCTGTCGCTCTATATCCTGACGTTTGGACTGGCTTTCCTGGAAACGACCGCCAATCCGTTCATCCTCTCGCTGGGCGACAAGGAGACATCAACTCGCCGACTGAACATGTCACAGGCCTTCAACCCCATGGGGTCGATCTGCGGCATGTCGGTGGCCTCGCTCATCGTTTTGCCACAGCTCATCAGCGACAAGCGCAACGAAGCCGGTGAGATTCTCTTCTACGGTCTTTCGGAAGCCGAGAAAGCCAGCATCCGCCTGCACGACCTGGCTGTCATCCGCAACCCCTATGTCGCCATCGGACTGGTCGTACTCTGCGTCTTCATCATCATCGCACTCACCAAGATGCCGAAGACACAGAGCGAGGAGCAGAAAGCCTTAGGCAACACGCACACGGCGCGGCAGACACTCCACAACCTCTGGCATAACACCATCTATCGTGAAGGTGTCGTGGCACAGATGTTCTATGTGGCAGCCCAGATCATGGTGTGGACCTTCATCATCCAGTATGCCGACAACCTCGGCATCAACAAGGCCACGGCGCAGACCTACAACATCGTCGCCATGTCCATGTTCCTGTGCAGCCGTTTCATCTCCACCTTCCTCATGAGGTATGTCAACTCCCACTGTCTGCTGTCCATCTTTGGATGCGGTGCGGCCGCCTGCACACTGGGCGCCATCCTCATCGTAGGTCTGCCCGGTCTCTACTGTCTGGTGGGCATCAGCTTCTTCATGTCGCTCATGTTCCCCACCATCTACGGCATCGCCCTTGAGGATGTAGATAGTCAGGACACCACCTTAGGTGCAGCCTTCCTGGTGATGGCCATCGTGGGTGGAGCCCTCATGCCCCCGCTACAGGGCATGATTATCGACCAGCAGGTCATCTTCGGTCATCCCGCCGTCAACGTCTCCTTCGTCCTGCCCCTGCTGTGCTTCTTCATCGTTGCCCTCTATGGCTATCGGAGCAGAGTGAGGTAAGTGAGAAATGAAAAATGAGAATAGTCAAATCATCAAATAGATCATGAAAGCAATCAAGATACTTGCCGAAAGGCAAATGGAATTGGGCAGTGTGCCCGAACAAGAACTGCAGGCCGGCGAGGTGCTCCTGCAGATGCAGTATGTAGGTTTCTGTGGCTCCGACCTGAGCACATATTTAGGTAAGAACCCCATGGTGAAGATGCCCGTTGTACCCGGGCACGAGGTAGGCGCCATCATCGAGGCCGTGGGCGAAGGCGTGCCCGAGGGCTTGAAGCCCGATATGGTCGTCACCGTCAATCCCTACACCAACTGTGGCAAATGCGCCTCGTGTCGCAATGGGCGCGTCAATGCCTGCCAGCACAATGAGACGCTGGGCGTGCAACGCTGGGGAGCCATGCGTGAGCGCCTGGTGCTGCCCTGGGAGAAAGTCATTCCCGCAGGACTGCTCACACCGCGCACCTGCGCATTGATAGAGCCGATGAGCGTGGGATTCCACGCCGTCAGCCGTGCAGAGGTCACCGACATCGATGTCGTACTGGTCATTGGCTGTGGCATGGTGGGCATGGGAGCCATCGTGCGCGCCGCCCAACGAGGTGCCACGGTCGTTGCCGCCGACATCGACGACGAGAAGCTGCTGTTGGCACGGCAGATGGGTGCCAGCTACACCGTCAACACCCGCACCGAGGATGTTCACGCCCGCTTGCTGGAGATGACAGCCGGCTTCGGTCCCGATGTTGTCATCGAAGCCGTCGGCTCGGCACCCACCTATCAGATGGCAGTCAACGAAGTGGCCTTCACGGGCCGTGTCATCTGCATCGGCTATGCCAAGACTGAGGTGTCGTTCCAGACGAAGTTCTTCGTGCAGAAAGAGCTCGACATCCGTGGCTCACGCAACGCACAGCCCAGCGACTTCCGTGCCGTCATCCACTATTTGGAAAGAGGAACCTGTCCCGTCGATCAACTCATCAGCCGCGTTGTCTTGCCCGAAGAGGCACCGGCCGCCATGCAACAATGGGCCGAGCAACCCGGCAAAGTGTTCCGTATCCTCGTAGATTTCACAAACAAGCAGTAACCATGACCCAAGGATATCAAGTAAAAGAGTACAGCCAACCCGTCAAGCGCTATTGTCAGACCCTCGACCTCAAGGACTCACCCGAACTCATTGCCCGTTACCGCGAGGCCCACGACCCGCAACACGCCTAGCAGGAGATTCGCGAGGGCATCCGACAGGTGGGCATTCTCGAAATGGAAATCTACATCCTCGACAACCGTCTCTTCATGATTGTCGAGACACCGCTCGACTTTGACTGGGACACCGCCATGCAACGTCTTTCCACCCTGCCCCGACAGCAGGAGTGGGAAGACTTCGTCGCCCTGTTCCAAGCTTGTCCCGAGGGCAGCACCTCCAATGAGAAGTGGCGCATGATGGAGCGCATGTTCTATCTCTACGAGTAAAAGCCATACTCTCACTTTGTCAAAGCATTGCTTTTAAGGAGTACAGGAGTGTAGGAGTTACAGGAGTGCAGACAATAGCCAAGGGTCATCATACCTCTTACTTCCTACCTCATACATCATAACATTTCCTTGATAAGAAACACGTTTTATCCGCTAAATTAATTGATATTCAGCGGATAAGCGGATAATTGGTGTTTTTGGACGCTGTTGTGTGCTATTTTTTCTCCACAAACCAGAGCCTACTTCCCACTCCATTGAGTGTTGGCAGGCTCATCTTTATTCTCACCAAGAAGTCCCCTCCTTTGGAGGAGGGGTAAAGGGTGGTATTATTTAATCACAACCTTGCGGACAGTGCCGTCGCTCATGCGGAGGATATTCAGACCACGCTGTGGCTCGCTGATACGGCGACCGTTCAGGTCATAGCGGTCCTTGCATGTTGTCGTCTGTTCTTCCACGCCTTTCTCAACATTGCGGATGCCATCTGTCTCCAACTCTATGATGTTCGTAAACAACTTCCATCCTTCACAGGCCTCATACAAAGACTTCGTGCCCTTAGGTACATATAGCGTTTTGTTACTATCGAAATAGGATGTCCAGGAATGATTGTCCCAAAGGTGGAATACGTCATCTGTAATGTTATATGGATTCTCTATCAACGAGAAAATAGAAAGAAGATTGTCACAAGCACCGAACGCACAGTTTCCGATACTGGTCACGCTGTTGGGAATCTCAATGGAGGTCAAGCCTCTGCAATCATAGTATTTGCAACTTGTTGTGTACCAATTTGTTTCGATTAAAACGGTAGAAAAGTGATTGCGTGGATTTGATGGAGAATGAAAAAGACGAAGATTTAACGTATTTAACTTTTGCAAACCGCAAAAAACATAAAAATGTGCAGTTTTTTAGTTGGGTTATGTGGATTTTTTCTTCGATAGTAATTCAAAACTGCGACACTGTCGCAGTTGTACATTGAGGACATACGGGTCTTGATGTACAAATTCGCAGACGATGATAATACCATATCAGTATAAACGCGCGTGTGATTATGTCAAGAGGTTGGAATTACGAACTACTATCCAATGCACTCCCCTTGTTGATGTACAAGAAGATTGTATTATCGGGCAACAACTTTGGACAGTAAATTGTACAAATCTGCTATCTCTACACACAATACAGAGTTAAATATATACAAAATCGTATGATAATTACAAAAATAGACAATTAAAACAGTGCGTATATCAAATATTATTTGTATTTTTGTAGCAAAATTACGAAAACAAATAAAATATTTTGAATATGATACGAGATTTTTGGGTAAAGAACTATCTTTCCATACGCGACCAGCAGGAATTAAGCTTCGTGGCAAAAGGGCCATCTTCGGAACTTGTCACCGAAGTTGCTGATGGTGTTTTTTTGTACAAGTTAGGCATCTTATATGGTTCAAACGCTTCGGGTAAGTCGAATATGCTGATTGCCATGAATGAGGTGTTCCGTCTGTTGATCATGCCAAAATCGGATGCGACAGTCGAAATTGGCGGTTGCATTCCATTTGTGCTTGCCAAAGATGAGCCAACGGAAATGCATGTGTCATTCTATGCCGATGACACTCGATATGACTACGATGTCAAGTTCAACGGCAAGCACATTCTAAGTGAAGCCTTGTATTATTATCCTAACAAATCAAAATCGCTGTTCTATGAGCGTAGTTTTGTGGGCGAGAATGTACAGGCAGACATCAAGTTCGGCGCAAGTCTTAAATTGCAAGTCAAGACGC